>JBKJYC010000087.1:0-5135 GCA_046715885.1 Usitatibacter sp. | reverse complement strand
AACGGCGAGCGCGCGAAGCCCTCCAGGACGGTGCGCATCGGCGATCGCCTCGCCATCCGCCGGCCGCCTTACGAGCACGTCGTCGTGATTCGCGCGCTCTCCGACAAGCGCGGTCCGGCGAGCGCGGCGCAGGCGCTCTACGCGGAGACCGCCGAGAGTCTCGCCAAACGCGAGGCAGTGCGCGCGGAGGTGAAGGCGATGCCGCCGCCGGCCTTCAAGGGACGCCCGACGAAGAAGTCGCGTCGCGAGTACGAGAAATGGCTCTACGCCCAGGACGAGGAATGACGAAAGGATGACGATGCGCATCGACACGAGATGGCTTGCGACGGCCGTGCTTGCAGCGCTGCCTGCAATGGCCCACCACGGGTGGAGCGAGTACGACGCCACCAAACCCCTCACGCTCACCGGCAAGGTCCTGGCCTCCGGCTACGAGCATCCCCACGGCCACATCCGGCTCCAGGCGCCGGGCAAGACGTGGATGGTGATCCTCGCCCCGCCCTCGCGGATGGAAGCGCGCGGCCTGCCGCCGGCCGACCTCGTGAAAGGCAAGACGGTGACGGTGGTCGGCTACGCCAACCGCGAGAAACCGGAGGAGATGCGCGCCGAGCGCATCTCCTCCGGCGGCAAGACGGTGGAACTGCGCTGAATCCCGCGAACCCCATCGAGGCGCTCGCCATCGCCAAGGCGATGCGCGAGTGGCTCTGGCTCTACCCTTCGGTGGAGATCGTCCACATCGTGGGCTTCACGATCCTCGTGGGCTCGGTAGCCATGTTCGACCTGCGGGTTCTCGGGCTTTCGAAGCAGATCTCGGTGCGCGCGCTCTCGCGCCACTTGCTGCCGTGGAGCCTCGCGGCCCTCGTGCTCATCGTCCCCACCGGCCTGCTGATGTTCTCGGCGCATGCGCAGGACTTCCTCGGCAACCGCGCGTTCCAGCTGAAGATGGGGCTGCTGCTCGCCGCCGGCATCAACGCGGCGTATTTCCGCACCGGGCCGTATCAACAGGTGGCGGCCTGGGACACGAATGCCGCGGCGCCCTGGGCGGCGCGTGCCTCGGTGGCGCTCTCCCTCGTGCTCTGGCTGGGCGTCATCTCCTGCGGCCGGCTGCTCGCGTATCTCTAGGCCTTCAGGCGCCCCACCGTTTTCAGCGCGCAGCATCCGTCGGGACGCACGATCACCATCTCGCCGGTCTGCACCGAGAGCTTGGTGAGCGCGGCGATGTTCACGTTGTGCGTGACCATCACCACGTTGCCACCGGGCTTGCGGACGGAATAGGCGAGGATGCGCTTCCTGACGCTCTCGGTGTACTCCGCCTCCAGGTGCGGAACATCGAAGATCGAGGACAGCGGATCCCAATCCTCGGCGCGCTCGAAGGCAAGGGTGGCGCTCTCGCGGCACCGGCACCAGGGGCTGGTGTACACCCGCGCGATAGGCACGCGCTCGGCACGCATGCGCGCGCCAATGCGCCGCGCTTCCGCGCGCCCCGCTTCGGAGAGATTGCGCTGCGTCGAGCAGTCCCCGAGGCGGAAGCCCGGCGGATCGCCCAGGCCCGGCTCGGTGGAGGCATGGCGGACGAGGATGACGTGGTTGCCCGCGCGAAGCTGGCCCCACAGCGCCTCGTCGGCACGGCCGGAAGCGGGCAGCAGCAGCGCCGCGGGACCAGCGAGGAGAAACGCGCGCCGCAATGGATCCATCGTGACTCAGCGCGGGGCGCGGTCTTCGAAGGGGTAGCCGAGCTTCGCCACCTCGGCGCGCAGGTACGCCATCGCGCCGGGCACGCGCGCCGGGTCGCCGCGAACCGACACCTCGACCTGGTAGCCGCCCTCGACGTTCTGCGGCAGGCTGGCCAGCTTGAGCTCGGGATAGTCGCGCACCACCGCGTTCATGATGTCGATGAGGAAAGACTCGCCCACCCGCACGACGATCGCTTCCTCCACCGTGCGCACCGCCGGCTGGAGCGCCCGGTACTTCGTGTCCAGCGCCCACTGCATCATCGGATGCGCCATCTCGGGGAAGCCGGGCAGGAAATGATGCGCATTCACGCTGAAGCCCGGGATGCGGTTGTAGGGATTCGGCACGATCTCGCACCCCTCGGGAAACTCGATCATGCGCAGCCGGCGCTCGTTGATCTCCGCGCCGAACCTCACCTCCAGCTCCTTCAGGCCCTCGGGATGCACCGCGAGCGGCCGGCCCGTGGCCGCGGCAACGCACTGCCGCGTGTGGTCGTCGGGCGTGGCCCCGATGCCGCCGAACGAAAACACGATGTCGGTGGTGGCGAGAGTGCGGCGCAGCGTCGCCGTGATGCGCGCGGGATCATCGCCGACGTACTCCGCCCACGCGAGCTCGAGTCCGCGCGCGCGGAGGATCTCGATGGACTTCGCGAGGTGCTTGTCCTGCCGCTTTGCGGAGAGGATCTCGTCGCCGATGATGAGGACGCCGAAAGCCACCTACAGCTTGACCTTCGGATTGAGCGTGTAGCGGCCGGTCAGCGCGGATTGCGCGAGCACGTGCCCCTGCATCGCCTTGCGCGCATCGCCGCCGCCGAAGGCGCCTTCCACGGCCAGGCGCGCGAGGTCGAGCGCGAAGACGGTGAACACGTACCGATGCGCGATCTCGTCGTTCCAGGGCGGGCAGGGCCCGTCGTAGCCGAAGTAGTTGCCGGCCATTTGCGCATCGCTCGCGAACCAGCCGGTGTAGTCGTTGATGCCCTGGCGCGAGCCGTGCGGGGCGGCGGGTCCCGGCTTGCCTTTCGCCGTCACGCTGGAGGAGAACTCGCCCTCCGCGATGGCGGTCACCGACGGCGGAAGGTCCACCAGGACCCAATGGAAGAAGTCCACGCGCGGCAGCGACGCCGGGACCGTGCGGCCTTCCTGGTTCACGTCGTCGCCCTTGCTGGGCACATCGGGATCGTGGCAGAGGACCGCGAAGGACTTCGTTCCCGCGGGCGCGCCGCCCCACGCGAGCGGCGGATTGCGGTTCTGCGACAACGAGGCGTGTGCATTCGGATCCATCGCGCAGAACGCGAGCTTCTCGGGAATCGCGCCGTTGTCGGGAAAGCTCGCGCTCGTGAGTTTCACTTTTTCACCTCGTCCTTGGGCTCGTCGGGCTGGTGGACGATCTGGAACGTTTCCACCTCGAACACCAGCGTTGCGTTCGGCGGGATCAATCCGCCCCCGGCGCCCTTCTCGCCGTAGGCCTTGTCGGGCGGGATGATGAGCAGGCGTTTCGAGTTCTTCTCCTTCATGCCGATCACGCCTTCGTCCCAGCCCTTGATCACCTTGCCAGCGCCGACCATGAAGCCGAACGGCGTGTTGCGGCCCTCCGAGGAGTCGAATTTCGCGCCCTTGAAATCCTTCGCGCACCCGTCGTAGAGCCAACCGGTGTAGCCGACGAGGATGGCGGAGCGGGGTTTCACATCGCGCCCGGTGCCGGCCGCGAGGTCCTTCTTGACCAGGTCCTTGGGCGGGGCCTGCGGCGATGCGCAGGCCGGCTTTGCATCGGCGGCTTTGGGCGCGGGTTTCGCGTCCTGCGCTTGCGCAGTCAGTGCGGCGGCGGCGAGGAACGCCACGGTGAGGGCTTGTTTCAAATCTTCTCCTTGGTCAGTTGCGTTGAGCGTCAGCGCCCGCGCGCCACGCCTTCCCGGCGCGGGTCCGCGCCGGCTTCCCATCCGCCCTTCACGCGGCGGATGCCCTGCAGGCCGCTGGTCATGTCGATCGGCCTCACGTCGTGGCCCATCGCCTTCAACGCCGCCGAGACGTTCTCCAGCTCCGTGCCCTTCTCGATCTCGGTGGGCCCGTTGCGGCTGCCGAAGTTCGGCAGGTCGATCGCCTTCTGCATGTCCATTTTCCAGTCCTGGGTCGCGACGATCGCCTTCGCGACGTAGCCGATGATCAGGCTTCCGCCCGGGCTGCCCACGACCGTGTCCAGGGCGCCGGTGCGCGCATCGAACACCAGGAAAGGGGCCATGGAGCTGCGCGGGCGCTTGCCGGGCGCCACGCTGTTGGCCACTGGCGCACCGCCCTCGACGGGACTGAAGTTGAAGTCGGTGAGCTCGTTGTTGAGCAGGAAGCCGCGCACCATCACCTTCGAGCCGAAGAGGCCCTCGATGGTGGTGGTCATCGAGACCGCGTTGCCGCCGGCGTCGACGATCGCGATGTGGCTCGTCCCGGCGGCCTCGTCGTGGGCGTCGTCGGCCATCGCGACCTTCACGCCGGGCGGCGTGCCCGCCTCGGCCCGGCCCATCGACTTCTCCAGGCGCACCAGCTTCGCGCGCTCGGAAATGTAGCCGGCATCGACGAGGCCCTTCACCGGCACGTCGGTGTAGCGGTCGTCGGCCACATACCTGCCGCGATCCGCGAACGCGAGCCGCCCGGCTTCCGAGAACAGGTGCACCGCCTCGGCGGAATTGGGCCGCACCTTCGCCATGTCGTGCTTCGAGAGCACGCCCAGCATCTGCAGCACGGCAATGCCGCCCGAGGAAGACGGCGGCATGCCGCAAAGGCGCGCGCTGCGATAAGGTCCGCAGAGCGGCTCGACGTCGCGCACGCGGTAGCCCGCGAGGTCCTCGAGGCTCATCGACCCCGGGTTCTTCGCATGGTTGCGCACGGCCGCCACCATGTCCGCGGCGACTTCCCCGGTGTAGAAGCCGTCGGAACCGCGGGCCGCCATCAGCCGCAGCGTCTTCGCGAGCTCGGGATTGCGCACCACCGTGCCGACGGCCTTCGGCTGGCCCTCCGGCGTGAAGAAGTAGGCGCGCGATGCGGGCTGGTCGAGAAGCCCCTTGTCCTTGGTCAGCAGCTCATGCAGGCGCGGCGAGATCGCGAAGCCGTTCTCCGCGAGGTCGATGGCGGGTTGGAAGAGCGTTGCCCAGGGCAGCTTGCCGAAGCGCGCGTGCGCGACCTCGAGCAGGCGCGGCGTGCCCGGCGTGCCGACGTAACGCCCGCCGACGACCGCGTCGGCGAAGCCCATGGCCTTGCCGTCGGGCAGCATGAAAAGGCTCGGCGTCGCGCCCCCGGGGGCGGTCTCGCGGCCGTCGATCGCGACGACGCGCCGGGACGGCGCGTCGTAATAGAGGAAGAACGCCCCGCCGCCGATGCCCGAGGCGTGTGGCTCGACGAGCGTGAGCACGAGCTGCGTGG
>JBKJYC010000086.1:0-4218 GCA_046715885.1 Usitatibacter sp. | reverse complement strand
CTGATGAAGTGGCTGCAGGAGCACATCTGGCCCGCGGAGGGCCGGCACGTGAGCGACGCGTTCGTGCACGACGGCAGCCTGCTCGCGATGGCGGAGATGCTGCGCGGGGGCGTCACCTGCGTGAACGACATGTACTTCTTCCCCGAAGCGACGGCGCGCGCCGCGCTGCGCATCGGAATTCGCGCCTGCCTCGGAATCATCACCATCGAGTTTCCGAGCGCCTATGCGCCCGATGCCGCCAGCTACCTCGCCAAAGGCCTCGCGACACGCGACGCGTACCTCGGCGAGGAGCTGCTCGCGTTCGCGCTCGCTCCACATGCGCCCTACACGGTGGGCGACGAGACGCTCAAGCGTATCGCCGTGCTGGCCGAGGAGCTCGACCTGCCGATCCACACGCACGTGCACGAGACGCTCGACGAGGTCGCCCAGGGCGTCTCGCAGCACGGCGTTCGCCCCCTGGAGCGCCTGCGCCGGCTGGGCCTCGTCGGTCCCCGCCTCGTGGCCGTGCATGCGGTCCACCTGGACGACGTCGAGATCGAGCTTCTCGCGCGCGAAGGCGCCAGCGTCGCGCACTGCCCCTCGTCGAACCTGAAGCTCGCGAGCGGCTTCGCCCCCGTGGCCCGGCTGCGCGCCAGGGGCGTGAACGTGGGCATTGGCACGGACGGCGCGGCGAGCAAGAATCGCCTCGACATGTTCACCGAAATGCGCATGGCGGCACTGGTCGCGAAGGCCGTTGCGGGCGATGCGAGCGTCGTCTCCGCGACCGAGGCGCTGCGCATGGCGACCCTCGACGCGGCGCGCGCCATCGGGCTGGATCGCGAGATCGGCTCGATCGCGCCCGGCAAGCTCGCGGACCTGGCCGCGATCGAGCTTTCGCAGGTGGAAACGCTCCCGTGCTTCGACCCGGCCTCGCACCTGGTGTACGCGGCCGGCCGGGAGAACGTGACCCACGTGTGGGTCGCTGGCGAGCCACGGCTGGTCGAGCGCAAACTGACGGGCGTGGAAGAGGGCGACCTGCGCGAAAAGGCGAGATGGTGGCAACGCAAACTCCTGGCCGCTTGAACGCGGATCCCGCGGAGCTCGCGAAGTTCAGCGCGCTCGCGCATCGCTGGTGGGACCCCACGAGCGAATTCCGCCCGTTGCACGAGATCAATCCCCTGCGGCTGGGCCACATCGAGCGTCTGGTGGCCGGGCTCGGCGGCAAGCGCGTCCTGGACGTGGGTTGCGGAGGTGGAATCCTCGCCGAGGCGATGGCGGCGAAGGGCGCCCGGGTGACCGGCATCGACCTCGCCGAGAAGCCGCTCAAGGTCGCGATGCTCCACGGCATCGAGACCGGCAGCGCCGTGGACTACCGCCTCGTCGCCGCGGAGGAGCTGGCCGCGGAGATGCCGGGCGCGTTCGACCTGGTCACCTGCATGGAGATGCTCGAGCATGTCCCCGATCCCGCGAGCACCGTGCTCGCGTGCGCGCGCCTCGCCCGGCCCGGCGGCTGGGTGGTCTTCTCGACCATCAACCGCAATGCGAAGTCGTTCCTGTTCGCGATCGTCGGCGCCGAGTACGTACTGAACCTGCTGCCGCGCGGCACCCACGAGTTCGCGAGATTCATCACCCCCTCCGAGCTGGCGGGCCATTGCCGCGCCGCGGGCCTGGAGCACGCGGACCTCACCGGCATGACCTACAACCCCCTCACGAAGGTGTACGCGCTCGGACGCGACGTCGCCGTGAACTACCTGATGGCGTGCCGTGTTTGACGCCGTCCTGTTCGACCTCGACGGAACGCTGGCCGACACCGCGCCCGACATGGCACGCACGGTCAACGTGATGCTCGAGAACCGCGGACGCCCACCGGTGGCCCTGGCGATCGTGCGTCCGCACGTCTCGAAGGGCGCGCGCGGGATGATCGCGGCGGCTTTCGGCATCGGCACCGACGATCCAAAATTCAAGGGCATGCGCGAAGAGTTCCTCGGCATCTACGCGGACAACCTGTGCATCGAGTCGCGCCTTTTTCCCGGGGTCGGTCAGCTTCTCGATCGCCTCGAGGCCGAGGGGATCACCTGGGGCGTGGTCACGAACAAGGCCGAGCGACTCGCGCGCCCGGTGCTGGACGGCCTCGGCATCGGTGCGCGCGCCGGGGTGATCGTCGGCGGCGACACCTGCGCGCGCGCGAAGCCTTTCGCCGACCCCCTGCTGCACGCCTCGGAGAAGCTCGGGATCGCGCCAGTGAGATCGCTCTACGTGGGCGATGCCGAGCGCGACGTGCAGGCCGCACGCGCCGCCGGCATGAAAGTCGTCGTCGCCGGCTACGGCTACCTCGGCGACGGGCCCCCGCCCAGCGCCTGGGGCGCGGACGCGATCTTGGATTCGCCGCTCGCCATCGGGTCCTGGATGGGCCTCGCCGCGAACGACAGTGGCATCCGCACGGTCCTAAACTGAGACCATGAAGCGCCGCCAATTCCTACAGGCCCTGGCCAGCGCGCCGCTCGCCGCGACGATGCCGGGCCTTGCCCAGGCTGGCACCCCGGGCCGCCTCCTGGTCCTCGTGTACCTGCACGGCGGCAACGACGGCTACAACACCTGGGTTCCGTACACCTCGCCGCTCTACTACCGCCTGCGGCCCAACATCGCCGTACGGCGCGACGCGGCCCTGAAGGTCACCGACCGGCAGGGCTTCCACCCGTCGCTGGCGCCCTTGGTGCCGCTCTTCGAGGGGCGCGAACTGGCGCTCCTCCAGGGGATCGGGCTGCCCGACATCTCGCAGCAGCACTACCGCGACGCCGAGATGGCCTTCACCGCGAGCGATGGGCAGGAATTCCGCAACGAAGGCTGGGTTACCCGCGCTCTCACCCGCCGTGCGCTCGATGAGCGCGCGATCGCCGATGCCGTGGCCTTCGACGTGCTCGACGTGCGTGAGTCCGATCCCATGGGCCCGATGCGCGGCAACCGGCAGCGCGTGGTGCAGGTGCATTACGCGAGCGAGCTCCTTGCCAAGCGCCGGCTCTCCGAGTGCGCGATCGTGGCGAACGGCCGCGGGCGCGAGCGCCTGGCGCGTGGCGGCGACACGCTGGGCCCCGTGGCGCTGAAGACCACGTTTCCCGCCGACCCGTTCGGGCAGTCGGTGCGCGCCGCAGTGGAACTGGCCGCCCACGAGCGCGCGATCCCCGTGATCCACCTCGCACTGAACGGCCTCGACGGAGACAAGCATCACTCGCTCGATTGCCATTGGGACCCGCGCAAGTACCACGGCGATGCGCTGGCTCGCCTGGCCGAGGGCCTTGCAGCGCTGCGCGCCGGAATGATCGAGATCGGCCGCTGGGACCAAACGCTCGTGGCGACCTACGACGAGTTCGGCCGCGCACCGCCCGAGAACGACCAGCAGGGCACCCATCACGGCCACGCGACGACGCACTTCGTGCTCGGCGGGCGGGTCAAGGGCGGGCTCTACGGCGAGGCGCCGCCCGTCCTCAACGTGCACGAGATCGGCGGGCCCGCTCCCGTCATCGATACGCGCAGCCTCTGGACCACCGTCGTGCAGCACTGGTGGGGCGCCGACGCGACGGGGCTCTTCAGCCGCCGGCACGCCCCTCTGGAGCTGTTGCGGGCGTAAGAAGCCCCTCTGGAACCCGGGCGGTTCGCCCCCATCTCACGTAGACTGGCCGTGCAGCAACCCCGATTTCGGGGGCGACCTGGTTTCGACACGGGTTCCGAAGCAGTGCAGGGCATGCCGAGGCGTGGTCACCTCGTAAAAACAGCCGCAATCTTCATAATCGTCAACGACGACAGCTACGCTCTGGCCGCTTAATACCGGCTGGACTCTGCTCCGGGTTTCTCATGGCCCGGGTGGTTAGCAGCACCGCCACAGCAGAGTCATATACATGAGATCGTGATCCGTGGGGCCGCTTCGCGGATCGCTAAATCCAAGGCGGCTCGCCTTCATCCAGCCCGCCGGTCGGCGGGATGCGGGTTAACTCAATTGGCCTGGCTACGCATGTAGAACTGCCTGTGGACGACTTGTGGACGCGGGTTCGATTCCCGCCGCCTCCACCAAATCGAAACCCCGCCCTGGCGGGGTTTTTTTTCGCGCCAACCGTCCTTCTCGACCTCGGCGGCCGGTGCCGTCGCGCCCGCGGCTGCTGCGTCGTGATGACGGGAATTTTTCCGCTACTGTGTCACCCGTGACATCACCCTTCGGGCGTCGCGGAACGGCACGCTACCTCCGGG
>JBKJYC010000085.1:0-4596 GCA_046715885.1 Usitatibacter sp. | reverse complement strand
GCGCTCGAGGATCCGGGCCACGGTGTAGGTCGCGGCAAGCTTGATCATTCCGGCCGCGCCGAGCTTTTCGCTCCAGACCGAGTTGAAAAGAACCTCCGTTTTCTTCGGATCCAGGATCTTGAACACCTGCGATTTGTAGGTCTCGGCATTGACGGAGATCTGCTCGGGCGTCAGGGGGGGCCGCGTCGCGTTCTTGCCGCTCGGATCGCCGATCAGGCCGGTGAAGTCGCCGATCAGGAACATGACGTGATGCCCCATGTCCTGAAACTGCCTCATCTTGTTCAGCAACACTGAATGCCCGAGGTGAAGGTCGGGTGCGGTGGGATCGAACCCCGCCTTCACGCGCAAGGGCTTACCGCGCGCGAGCTTGCGAACCAGGTCCTCTTCGAGCAGCAGCTCTCCCGAGCCGCGTCGAATCTCCTCCAAATCTGACGGATGAGTCATTGATTTGATTCCGTTTTCTGCCGTCCAGGCAGCCCTTTTCTGTTATCCTGCCGGCACCGACTCGCAAGCGAGCCTGTATCCGTGGAAAAAGGCGACATTCTAGCCCAGCGCTCTGCCCGCCTTCGGCCTGTCCGCCAGGTAGGCTTCGGCTTGCTGCTGCTGGGATTACCTGCATTGGGCGTCGTGACCGCTTTTGGCGTTGCGCCAGGCGCCGTGGTGAACGGGCCGGAGCTGACCACCATTCGAGAGGTTGTCGCGCTGCCGGACTTTGCGCTGGAAAGCGCACCTCCCACGAAATTCGTCACGCAGTAAAAGGTGCTTCGGGGCGACACAGTCGCGGCTTTGTTCGACCGGCTCGGTGTCCGCGACCCCCGCGCGCTCGAGTTCCTGCGCACCGATCGAAAGGGCAGCACGATCTTCCGCAAACTCGTGCCGGGCAAGACGCTCCAGGCCGATACGGGATCCGAGGGCGAGTTGCTGGCGTTGCGCTATTTCCTGGGAACGGATGGGGTGCTCGAGATCACGCGCGCCCACGACGGTTTCCAGGCGCGCGACCGGGCCCTTACCGGCGCGCCGCGCGTCTTTCACCAGTCGGCGACTATCCGCACATCCCTCTTTGCCGCGACCGACTCGGCGGGGATACCCGACATTGTGGCGATGCAGATCGCCCGGGTATTTTCGACGAATATCGATTTTCACTCGGACCTGCGCAGAGGCGATCGCTTCACCGTGGTCTACGAGATGCTCTACGACGCCGGGGAGCTCGTCGGCCCCGGGCGGATCCTCGCGGCCGAATTCGTGAACGACGGCCGTGTGCATACCGCGGTGCTCTTTGCCGAAGAAGAAGGCGGCGAGACGCACTACGAGCTCGACGGTTCCAATCGCGCGAAGGCCTTCCTGCGCTCGCCGGTGGAGTTCTCGCGCGTGAGCTCCGGATTCGGCAACCGGTTTCACCCCATCCTGAAGAACTGGCGCGCCCATACCGGCGTGGACTTCGCGGCTCCGAAAGGCACGCGCGTGCTCGCCGCCGCCGATGGACACGTGGTTGGCGCCGGATGGAGAAACGGCTACGGCAACGCCCTCGAGATCAAGCACGGCGGTGGAGTCCAGACCCTCTACGGCCACCTGTCAGGCTTCGCGAGCGGCATCCGTGCCGGAGCCCGCGTTCGCCAAGGCGAGCCCATCGGATTCGTAGGTGCGACGGGCTGGGCGACCGGGCCGCACTTGCACTACGAGTTCAAGATCTCCGGCATGCATCAGGATCCGATGCGAGTTGCCCTCCCAAAGGCAACGCCCGTACCTGCCAGACTCCGGGCCCAGTTCGACGCGGCAGCGGCCGACGCGAGCGCGAAGCTCGGGCTCGCCCGCACCGCCAGCGCCGCTCGCTTCGAATAACGTGGCGATTTTCGCCGGCGTCATGTCAGGCACCAGCCTCGACGGAGCCGATGCGGCGATCATCGAGTTCCTCCAGGGCGCCCAACGGACCTTGGGCTTCGCCTCGGTTCCATTCTCGCCAAGCCTGCGAGCGCGCCTGCTGGCGTTGAGCGAACCCGGGCGCGATTCGATCGACGAGGCCGGAGAAGCCTCGGTCGAGCTTTCCGAGCGCTACGCCGAGGCCGTCCATGCAGCGCTCGCCGCCACCTCGGTCTCACGAGAGCGGATTTCCGCGATCGGCTGCCACGGGCAGACCGTTCGCCACCGTCCGGAACGCGGATTCACGACGCAGCTCAACGATCCAGCGCGGGTGGCCGAGCTCACGGGCATTGACGTCGTAGCCGATTTTCGCCGTCGCGACATGGCGGCGGGCGGCCAGGGCGCGCCACTCGTCCCGGCTTTCCATGACGCCGTCTTTCGTAGCGCGACGTCCTCACGGGCAATTGTCAATGTGGGCGGGATCAGCAACCTGTCCTGCCTCCCCGTGGACGGACCTTACAGCGGTTTCGACTGTGGTCCCGGCAATGTGCTTCTCGATGCATGGGCGAGGCGCCACATCGGCGCGGATTTCGACGCCGACGGCGCGTGGGCCGCGCGAGGACAGTCTTCACCGCAACTGCTCGGCCGCCTCCTGGAGGACTCGTTCTTCCGTCGGGCGCCGCCGAAAAGTACCGGGCGAGAGAAATTCAATCAGCCTTGGCTGGAGACTCACCTGCTCGGGAGCGAATCCGCAGAGGACGTACAAGCCACGCTTGTGGACCTCACCGCGCGCGCAATCGTCGATGCGATCGATCGTTTTTGCCCCCTGACTCGGGAGATCTACCTTTGCGGGGGCGGCGCGCGCAACCCCCTTCTTGTCGCGCGCATCGCAGCCCTGTCACCGGGGCGGCGTACCGCGCAGACCGATATCCTGGGCATCTCCTCTGCGGTCGTGGAAGCGGCTGCCTTCGCATGGCTGGCGATGAAATGCCTGCAACGCGAGCCGATCGATTTTTCCCGCGTCACGGGGGCGCGTGGCCCGCGCATTCTCGGCGCCGTCTATCCCCGCTAAAACGAAAAGGGGAGCCTCGGCTCCCCTTGCGTGCGAGCTCCGGACTCTCAGACCGAAAACGACGATCCGCAGCCGCAGGTGGATGTGGCTTGGGGGTTCTTGATGACGAACTGCGCACCCTCGAGGCCCTCGGTGTAGTCGATCTCCGCGCCCATCAGGTACTGGTAGCTCATCGGGTCGATCAGGAGGCTCACGCCGTTCTTGCTCATCACCGTGTCGTCTTCGTTGGTGATCTCATCGAACGTAAAGCCGTACTGCAGGCCCGAGCAACCGCCGCCGGTGACGAACACGCGCAGCTTGAGCTCGTTGTTGCCTTCCTCTTCGATCAGCGCCTTGACCTTGTTGGCCGCGCTCTCGGTGAAGACCAGCGCCTCGGGAATCGTAGTGGCCATGTCGTTCATTTGCATGTCTCCTTGGTGGTGTCGCGAGGTCAGCCGGTGATGCCCGTGTTGCTTGGCTTGAACTCGACGACCTTGTCGCTCTTCTGGGGATTCTCGTACACCAGCTGTCCCATTACGATCGCGCCGACGTGGATCTCGATGGACTTGTATGCGACATTTCCTGTGACGCGCGCCTTGGGCAGAAGTTCGACGTACTCGGTGGCGCGCACGGGGCCGGCGACGGTCCCGTTGACCACTACATGTGCAACATCGATCTCGCCTTCGACCTTGGCCAATTCCGAGAGCACAAGCGTGCCGGGCTTGCCGCCGGTTGCCTTGACATTGCCCTTCACGTAGCCGTCGATACGCAGGCCGCCGGTGAAAGAGATGTTGCCTTCGATCGTCGTGCCCGAGCCGATCAAGCTGTCGATGGGGCTCGGTTTGTTCGTCTTGCCGAACATGAATGTCTCCCTTACGGCAGGTTCAGGGTACGTGACAGTTTAACCTGTCCCCCAGGCAACTGCAGGACGCGTACGTCCACGCTCCGGAGGACCGATCCTTCCGGAATGCGGAAGCGTCCCTCGACCTTCTGGTAGAAACGGAACTCGATCCCGCCCGCGGCATCTCCCGCGGCTGGGTCCGGAAACGTCAACGTGCTGGGCACGTTCTTCTGCTCGATCCGGGCCAGGAGCTGCACTTTGCCCTTGAAGTCCTGCTTGCGCTGGCCGCCCTGGGTGAGGAGCATGCGGTAGCGGAACTCCTGCGGCTTGCTGTCGGCCTCGACTTTCAGGTTCGACACACCGATGCCCTCGGGCGTCGTTCCCGAGGACATGATGTTGCGAAGGAAGCCCAGGTCCTCCTTCAGCGCCGCGTTCTCGTCCTGGAGTTGCGCGACGCTGCGTGCCAGCTCGCTCTGCGACGCTTTCTCGATCTGCAGCTGCCGGTCGCGCTCGTTGAGCAGACTCTTCGAGCCTTCAACCTCGCGCTTGAGCCCGCGGTTCTCGTCGCCCAGCGCGGCGATCTGGTGGCGCGCCTCGTCGAAGTTGAACCCCGTGATGCGGTAGCTGTTCTGAACCAGCCACCAGACGATCCCGGCGACCGCGCCCACCACCAGCAGGTTGAAGGCCCAGCGCCAGTACCACGCCATCTGCGAGCGGATGGTCATCCGCGACGAGCGGATGCCGAAGCTGCTCCGCAGGCGGCGGGCGAGGCCTCTCATGGAAGCAGCGCGATCTGGTCGATCGCTGTGGTTTCCGGGAAGCCGAAGATGAGGTTCAGGTTCTGCTC
>JBKJYC010000084.1:0-3567 GCA_046715885.1 Usitatibacter sp. | reverse complement strand
CTGTCGGAGTTCATCGTCGACATGAGCGCCGCCCTTGCAGTCCTCGGGGCGCGGGGTGCGCGCATCGAGCTCACGATCCTCGGGGCGGCGGGCGGCGGCGTCTACGTGGCGCTTGCCGCACCCGCGCACGTCGTCAACACGGTGCACGGCGCCGCGATCCAGGTGCTCCCCGGGGCGGCGATCGCCGCCATCCTCGGCGAGGAAAACGCAACGGCGCCGGACGCGGCGGAGTATGTCGCGGCGGGTGTCGCCGACGGCGAGCTGCGCATCGGCCTGCCACCCAAGGTGTGACCCTGAGCGATAACCTCTACAGCTTGTTCGAATCGCGTTTCCCGGCCGACCGTTCGGCGCCGTTGCTGCTGCTCGAAGGCGGCGGGACTGTCTCCTATGCCGATGCGCAAGCCGGCAGCTCGAGATACGCCGCGCTCCTCGCGGGCCTCGGCCTGAATCCCGGCGACCGCGTCGCGGTACAGGTGGAGAAGTCGCCGGAAGCCCTGCTGCTCTATCTCGGCTGCCTGCGCGCGGGCCTGGTTTACCTGCCCCTGAACAGCGCCTACCAGGAAGGGGAGGTGGAGTATTTCCTCGAGAACGCCGAGCCGCGTGCCGTGGTGGCGCAGCCGCGTTCGCTGTCGTGGCTCGAGCCGCTTGCGCAACGCCTCGGCATCCACCATGTATTTTCGCTCGACGAGCAGGGCCAGGGTACGCTACCGCAAGCCGCGAGCGGTGCGGCGCCGCGCTTCAAGACGGTCGAGCGCTGCGGCGACGATCTCGCCGCGATCCTCTACACCTCGGGCACCACCGGGCGCTCGAAGGGCGCGATGATCACGCACCGCAACCTGGCCTCCAACGCCCTGGTCCTGCATCGCTCATGGGGCTTCCGCCCGGGCGACGTGCTGGTGCACATGCTGCCGCTCTTTCACGTCCACGGCCTGTTCGTCGCGTCCCACTGCGTGCTCGTGAACGGCAGCGCCATGCGCTTCCACGCGAAATTCGATGCGCGCCAGGCGATCGCCGACTTCGCGGTCTCCAGCGTGTTCATGGGAGTGCCCACGTTCTACACGCGCCTTCTCGCCGAGCCCGGCCTCACCCGTGAGGCGTGCGCGCAGATGCGCCTCTTCGTCGCGGGTTCGGCGCCACTCCTTGCGGAGACGCACGTCGAGTTCGAGCAGCGCACCGGTCAACGCATCCTCGAGCGCTACGGCATGACGGAAACCGGGATGCTCACGTCGAACCCGCTTTCAGGTGAGCGTCGTGCCGGTTCGGTGGGACCCGCGCTGGAGGGCAGCGAGGTGCGCGTGGTCGACAACGAAGGCAATCCTTGCCGCGCGGGAGACAACGGCCACGTGCTGGTGAGGGGCGCCAACGTGTTTCCGGGATACTGGCGCATGCCCGAGAGAAATGCCGAGGAATTCACCGCGGATGGCTACTTCCGCACCGGTGACATGGGAAATCTGTCGGAAGACGGCTATCTCACGATTGCCGGTCGATCGAAGGACCTGATCATCAGCGGTGGCTACAACGTGTACCCCAAGGAGATCGAGCTGGCACTCGACGAATTGCCGGAAGTGCAGGAGTCCGCCGTGGTCGGCGTGCCCCATCCGGACTTCGGCGAAGCGGTCACCGCGGTCGTGGTGCCGCGCAGCGGCGCGGCGGCGACCGAGCCCGGGATCATTGCCGCGCTCAAGGGCAAGCTCGCGAACTTCAAGATTCCCAAGCGCGTCTACTTCGTGGAGGAGTTGCCGCGCAACGCGATGGGCAAGGTGCAAAAGAACATACTGCGTGACAAGTACCGTTGGGCGAAAGACAGAGACATGACCGGCGCGCGCTCAATCCTTGATCGCATCGTGGGGACGATTGCCGGCGCGGGCATCGTCCGCACCCAGTCGCAGCGGCGAGCGGACCGGCTTTCGGGGGCGCTGCGCACGCTGATTTCGGAGCGTGGCGAGGCCTCCGGCGCCGCCCTCGCGCGTCGCTCGCTCACCTTGTACCGCGGCCTGGACAGCGACGGGAGATTGCATTTCTTCGAATCCCTCGCCAGTGACTTTTCTCCCGACCGAGAGGCGGTGCTGGCCGCGGCCACGGCCTATCACCGCGATGCGTCGCCGGCGAACCTCGCCACGCTGCAGCGCGTCGCCGAGCCGCCACGGCAGGAGGTTTTCAGGCGCATGAACATGGCGCCCGGCGGCACGGCGTTGCTGCTCGAACTGCGCCGCGAGTTGCTCGAGAAGGTGAAGGGGCAGGCGGCGCTGGCGGCGGTGGACGACGACCTCACGCACCTGCTCGGCTCATGGTTCAACCGCGGCTTCCTCGAGCTGCGCCGCATCGACTGGGGAACGCCCGCGTCGATCCTCGAGAAGCTCATCGCGTACGAAGCGGTGCACGAGATCCACGGATTTCCGGACCTGAAGCGGCGCCTCGAGCGCGACCGGCGCTGCTTCGCCTTCTTCCACCCGGCGCTTCCCGACGAGCCGCTGATCTTCGTCGAAGTGGCGTTCGTCAACGAGCTGCCCGCGGAAGTGGCACCTATCCTCGCGCTCGAGAGTGCCGTGGGCGATCCGCGGCGCGCGCGCTGCGCGGTGTTCTATTCGATCACCAGTTGCCAACCGGGGCTGCGCGGCATCTCCTTCGGCAACTTCCTCATCAAGCAAGTAGCGGCCGACCTGCACGCCGAGCTGCCCAATCTCAAGGTGTTCGCGACGCTATCGCCGATCCCGGGCCTGCGCGGCTGGGCGAAACGGCGACTGCAGGGCGCGGCGCGCACCGCAACCAGTCCCTAGGCCTTGCGCATGGAGCTGCTGGCCGCCGCCGCCGAGAGCACCGGCCTGCCGCCGCCGACCCTGCGCGAGCCGATGGAGGGCCTCGCGGCGTGGTACCTGAGCCACGAGTGGGACGAAGGCCATGCGCTCGACCCGGTGGCGCGTTTCCACCTCGGCAACGGCGCCCGCCTGGAGCGCATCAACTGGGCAGCGGACACCTCGCCCAAGGGCCTCGCGCAGTCCTTCGGCCTGATGGTGAATTACGTCTATGACCTCGGGGACGTGGAACGCAACCACGAGGAGTACGTGAACCGTCGCCGCGTCGTGGCCTCCTCGGGCGTGGAAAAGCTCGCGCGCAGCGTGGAATCGCTGGTAACGGTGGAGGCCGCTGCCAGCGCTGCTCCTGCAACCTAGAAAGCTGCGATGCCCGTTTGCGCGCGCCCGAGGATCAGCGCGTGAATGTCGTGGGTACCTTCATAGGTGTTGACCGCCTCGAGGTTGATCATGTGGCGGATCACGTGGAATTCGTCCGCGACGCCGTTGCCGCCGTGCATGTCGCGCGCCTTGCGCGCCACATCGAGCGCCTTGCCGCAATTGTTGCGCTTGATCAACGACACCATCTCGGGCGTCGCGCGCCCCTCGTCCATGAGTCGTCCCACGCGCAGCGCGGCGTGCAGGCCGAGCGTGATCTCGGTCTGCATGTCGGCGAGCTTGAGCTGGATGAGCTGGTTGGCCGCAAGCGGCTTGCCAAAGGCTTTCCGGTCGAGGGTGTACTGCCGCGCCGCATGCCAGCAGAATTCCGCCGCGCCCA
>JBKJYC010000083.1:0-2564 GCA_046715885.1 Usitatibacter sp. | reverse complement strand
GGTCAGGGTAGAAATATCCACTCGAGGTTTCTGCCTCGAAAGATATTTCTACCCTGACCCCGATTTCGACTCTGACCCGGGATTTTGGTCGCGCTCGTCCTCGCTCTCGTCGGGCTTTGCCGGGATGCGATACGACTCGGTGGCCCAGGCCCCGAGGTCGACCAGGCGGCAGCGCTCGGAGCAGAACGGGCGCCAGCGGTTCTCGCGAGCGAAGAGCGCAAGCCCCTGGCAGGTCGGGCAGGCGACGGTGGTCACAGGTTGCAGAAGGCCAGGTCGAAGGCAACGTCCTGGTCGTAGACCCGCGACTTCTGGACCCCCTCGGGAAGCAGGAAGCGGATGTTGAGCGCGTACTTGTTGGCGCTGATCTCGGGAATGCAGGGCAGCTCGCGCCCGAGGGATAGCCGGAGCATCTGCGCGGGCTTCTCGGCGGGCGTCTGCTGGAAGACGCCCTGGTAGGCGACCAGGGACACGGTGCGGCCACTCTCGCGCAGCACGCGAAGAACGATCGAGAGCGCCGCGTACACGGGATTCAGGGGCTTCTGCCACTCGGCGAGGTCCGCGCGCCGGTGCTCGGCCGGATGCTGCAGCCAGTAGTGGTACGAGGGCAGGTCGAACTCGCTGGTTCCGCCCGGGATCCCGGCGCGTTGCTTGATGGCCATGAGCCACTCGTTCTCGCGCAGGTTCTGCCCGGTCTTGCCGGAAACCGCGTGCAGGTTCGTGAAGGCGCTGTCGAGGTCGCCCAGCACCTGGTTCAGCTTCTCCTCGCTGATCGCGGGGTTGCTGCGCAGCGCGTCCAGGAACGTGCGCTGGCGGTCGAGCTCCTGCAGCAGGTCGCTCTTCAGATCGGCGCGGCTGGCAACCTCGAGGATCTCGAACATCCCGGTGAGGCAGGCATGGTGGTCGTGAGCGCTGCCGAGGGCCAGGAAGTGATGCACCCGATCGTAGAGATCCTCCAACCGGAGCAGCGTGCGAACGCGCTCGTTGAGGGGATATTCGTAGGTGATCACCTGGGATATGCCGGTGGCCGCCCTGAACGGCCCCGGTCCTCGGAAGTTGGCCGCATTGTGTCCCATGCGCGCCGTTGTTGACAAACGCTCACCCGGCGGCTCCCGCAAGAGCGACGTACCGGGCATGCAGGCGCTCGCACTGCGGACCCAGGGCGGAGCGCTCGCCCGCGTTGCAGACCACGTCGTCGGCCAGCTGCAGGCGGCGCCACCGCGGCCACTGCGCGGCCATGATGGCGAGCACCTCGTCGGGGCCCAGCCCCGAACGCGCCGCGACGCGTCCGACCTGCAAGGCCTCCGGCGCGTCGACCAGCAGCGTGCGCGCGACGCGAGCGTGGCCGCCGGTCTCGAAGAGCAGGGGCACGACCAGGACCACGTAAGGGCCCGAGGCCTCGTGGCGCGCGCGGTCGGATTCGGCGCGGATGAGCGGATGCAGGATCGACTCGAGGCGCACGCGCGCCGCAGGCTCCGAGAACGCGAGAGCGCGCATGGCGGCACGATCGAGCGCGCCATCGGCGGCGATCAGCCCCGCGCCGAAGGCCTCTCGGACCGCGTCGATGGCGCCGCCGCCGGTGGCCGTGAGCGCCCGCGAGATCGCGTCCGCATCGACGATCGTGGCGCCAAGCGCGCCAAGGTGCTCCGCCACCGTGGTCTTGCCCGAGCCGATGCCACCGGTGAGCCCGACCGCGAGTTTCACGCCGGGTAGTACCCGAGCCATGCGGCGGTCATCGTCCGTCCCCACAGCATTCCCACGATGCCGCCGAGGGCGAGGTAGGGTCCGAAGGGAATGCGGGTGTCCCGGCCGGTCTTCGCGATCGCCATGGACGCCAGACCGATCACCGCGCCCAACCCTGCCGAGAAGATGACCACGAAGGGAAGCACCTGCCAGCCGATCCAGGCGCCGATCGCGGCCAGCAGCTTGAAGTCGCCGAAGCCCATGCCCTCCTTCTTCGCCACCAGCTTGAAGCCCCAATAGACGAGCCAGAGCGCGAGGTAGCCGCCGATGGCGCCCAGCACCGCCGAACGCAGGTCCACGAAGGTGCCGTTGAGGTTCACCAGCAGGCCCAGCCAGACCAGCGGCAGGGTGATGTCGTCGGGCAGCAGCTGCGTATCGAAGTCGATGAAGGTGAGCGCGATCAATGCCCAGGCGAAGACGAGCGCGCCGGCAAGCGCCAGCGAGTAGCCGAAGCGCCACGCGAGGAACCCCGCCACGGCCCCGGCGAGCAGCTCCACGGCGGGATAGCGCGCGCTGATTGGCGCCTTGCAGGCCGCGCACTTGCCCCGCAGGAGCAGCCAGCTCACCACCGGGATGTTCTGGTCGGGAGTGATCGCGGTGCCGCACGACGGGCAGCGTGAGCGCGGCGTGACCAGGTTGAACACCTCCTGGGGCGCTGGCTCGCCGCCGCTGATCTCGGCGCACTCCGAGCGCCACTGCGCTTCCATCATGCGCGGCAGCCGGAAGATGACCACGTTCAGGAACGAGCCCACGCACACGCCCAGCAGGACGCACAGCGCGATCAGCATTTCCGGCGAGGTCTTCAGGAAAGCGAAGAATTCCAT
>JBKJYC010000082.1:0-2848 GCA_046715885.1 Usitatibacter sp. | reverse complement strand
CAACCTCGGCTGGCGCGCCTCGGGACGGCTGCCGGCGCTCTTCCTCGAGGCGATCGAGAAGCTGCAGCCCGGCGACGTGAGCGACATCCTGCGCAGCCCCAACGGGTTCCACATCATCAAGCTGCTGGAAAAGCGCGGCAAGGCAGCGGCCGGCGGCGTGCAGCAGAGCAAGGTGCGGCACATCCTCGTCCGCTCGAAGGAGGGCCTCACCGAGGCGGAGGCGAGGGAGCGCCTGCAGCGCCTGCGCGAGCGCATCACCACGGGTACCGACTTCGCGGAGCTGGCACGCGTGCACTCCGAGGACTCCTCGGCACCCAAGGGCGGCGACCTCGGCTGGGTCGCCCCCGGCGACACGGTGCCGGAGTTCGAGCGCGCGATGAACGCGCTGCAGACCAGCGAGGTGAGCCAGCCGGTGCAGACCCCGTTTGGCTGGCACCTGATCCAGGTTCAGGAGCGCCGCTCCGACGAGCTCTCCGAGGACCGCAAGAAGCTCGCCGCGCGCCAGGCGATCCGCGCGCGCAAGGGCGACGAGGCGTATTCCGACTGGCTGCGCCAGACGCGCGACCGGGCCTTCGTCGAGAACCGCCTCGAAGAGCGCTGAGCGCGGCGCAGCACGCCGCCGCTTCGTGGCCGCGAACCGCCCCCGCATCGCGATCACCGCCGGCGAGCCCGCGGGCATCGGGCCCGATCTCTGCGTGCTCCTGGCGAACCGGAGCTTCGAGGGCGACCTCGTCTTCCTCGGCGACCGTGACGTCTTCGCCGCGCGCGCGCGCCAGCGCGGTGTTGCTTTCGATCTGCCCGCCTACACGCCCGGCGCCTCGCCGCCGGCTTCGCTCCTGCACGTGCCTGTGGCCAAGCCCGTGCGCGCCGGCCACCTCGAGCCCGCGAATGGCCGCCACGTGCTGGCATTGCTCGACCGCGCCACCGACGGATGCCTGTCGCGAGAGTTCGGGGCCATGGTCACCGCGCCGGTGCAGAAGAGCACGATCAACGATGCCGGCATCGCTTTCACCGGGCACACCGAATACCTCGCCCTGCGCACGGGCACGCCGCGCGTCGTGATGATGCTGGTGGGCGGGAGCCTGCGCGTGGCGCTCGCGACCACGCACCTGCCGCTCTCGAAGGTGCCGGCCGCCATCACGCGCGCGGGCCTCGAGGAGACGCTTCGCATCGTCGATCGCGACCTGCGCCAGCGCTTCCGCATCGCCAGGCCACGCATCCTCGTGGCGGGCCTGAATCCCCATGCGGGCGAATCCGGCCACCTCGGGCGCGAGGAGATCGAGCACATCGCGCCCGCCATCGCGAACGCCGTGCGCGACGGCATCGATGCGAAGGGCCCCTACCCCGCCGATACGATCTTCACGCCGCGCATGCTGGAGAGTGCCGACGGCGTGCTCGCGATGTACCACGACCAGGGCCTGCCGGTGCTCAAGGCCGCGTCGTTCGGCGAGGCCGTGAACGTGACGCTGGGCCTGCCATTGATCCGCACTTCGGTAGACCACGGCACGGCCCTCGATCTCGCGGGGCAAGGGGCCATCGACACCGGCAGCCTCGAGGCCGCGATCGCGCTGGCCCTCGAGCTGGCGGCCCCCTGACATGTTGCCGAAGGCGCGCAAGCGCTTCGGCCAGCACTTCCTCACCGACCGGCACTACCTCGCGCGCATCGCCGCGGCGATCGACGCGAAGCCCGCGGACCACATCGTCGAGATCGGCCCCGGTGCCGGGGCGCTCACCGAGCAGCTCGCGCGCAGCGTCGATCGCCTCCACGTGATCGAGATCGACCGCGACCTGGCGGCGGCGCTGCGGGAGCGATTCGCGGCGGAACGCGTCGTCGTGCACGAGGGCGACGTGCTCGAGTTCGATTTCGCGGCGCTGCCCACGCCGCTTCGCGTCGTCGGCAACCTGCCCTACAACATCTCCACGCCGATCCTGTTCCGGGTGGCGGAGCATGCCGACCGGGTCCGCGACGCCGTGTTCATGCTGCAAAAGGAAGTAGTGGAGCGGATGGTGGCCGCGCCGGGGACGCCGGCATACGGGCGCTTGTCCGTGATGCTCCAGTATCGCTTCGGGATGGCGCTGGCGCTGAGGGTGCCCCCGGGCGCCTTCACGCCGCCGCCGAAGGTGGACTCGGCGGTCGTGCACATGGTGCCGTTGGGAGCGGACCGCCTGCGGGCCCGCAACGAGGAGCGCTTGCGCAACGTCGTCGCGGCCGCGTTCTCCCAGCGCCGCAAGACGCTGCGCAACGCGCTGCGCGCCCTCGGCTCCGCGGAGTCCTTCGAGCGTTCGGGAATCGACCTCGGGCGGCGCGGCGAGACCCTCTCGGTGAGGGAATTCGTCGGCCTGTCGGACGCGGCCTAGCGCTTCAGCCGAAGGGCGGGTAGAGCGCCGACGCCCGCCTGACGAATTCTCTCCTGTCCATCACGCGGCCTCCGGAACTCAGCTTCGCTGGATGAATTCGATCTTGTAGCCGTCGGGATCCTCGACGAACGCGATCACCGTGGTGCCATGCTTCATCGGGCCGGCCTCGCGCGTCACCGTCCCGCCGCGACGCTTCACGTCCTCGCAGGCCTTGTACGCATCCGGCACGGCCACCGCGAGGTGGCCGAACCCGTTGCCCAGATCATAGGACTTCGTGTCGCAGATGTGCGTGAGCTCGATCACCGTGTGGTCGGCCTCATCGCCGTAGCCCACGAAAGCGAGCGTGAACTTGCCGTCCGGATAGTCCTTGCGCCGCAGCAGCTTCATGCCGAGGACCTGGGTGTAGAAGTCGATCGAGCGCTCGAGGTCCCCGACCCGCAGCATGGTATGCAGCATTCGCATGGTTGCCTCCTAGAACGACCGGTAGAGA
>JBKJYC010000081.1:0-2628 GCA_046715885.1 Usitatibacter sp. | reverse complement strand
GATCGAGAAGGGGCACATCTACGTCGCCCAGCCGCCGCTCTACAAGGTGAAGCAGGGCAAGGAGGAGCGCTACCTGAAGGACGAGCACGAGCTGAAGCAGCACCAGTTGCGCCGCGCTCTGAACGGGGCGACCCTCCTGCCGGGCGGTGCCGCGTCCCCCCTGACCGGCGAGGCCCTCGAGCGCATCGCCTCCGAGTACCTCACGACCGAAGCGGTGATCGAGCGCCTGTCTGCGGCCATGGACGCGTCGGTACTGCGTGCGCTGCTCGACATCCCGAAGATCGCCCTGGACAGCAAGGAAGGGGCGAGCCAGGTCGCCAAGGCGCTCCATGGCGTGCTGCTACCCCATCCGCCCAGGACACACATCGAGCGTGACCCCACGTCGGACGGCTGGCGGCTTCGCCTCGAGAAGATCGTCCACGGCAACAAGGTGGAGACGGTGATCGACCACGCTTTCGCCGAGAGCGGCGACTATGCCCAGATCGAGAAGACAGCCAGGACGCTGACCGGGCTCATCGGCAAGGACGCCCAGGTGAAACGCGGCGAGGCATCCCGCGGCATCCGCACGTTCAAGGAAGGCCTGGACTGGCTGCTCGCCGAGGCCCGGGGTGGCATGTCGATCCAGCGCTACAAGGGCCTGGGCGAGATGAATCCGGAGCAGCTCTGGGAAACCACCATGGATCCCACGAAGCGCATCCTGCTCCGCGTGCAGATCGAGGACGCCATCAGCGCCGAGGGCATCTTCACCACCCTGATGGGCGAGGAGGTGGAGCCCCGCCGCCAGTTCATCGAGACGAATGCACTGCGGGTTTCCAATCTCGACGTCTAGTCGTCCCGCAGACGAAGAAAGGCCGCATTTTACGCGGCCTTTTTCATTTTCGCTCCGACCTTGGCCTTGGCCTTTGGCTTCGCGCGCGCCTCGGGGGCGGACCTGGGTGCGGGTTGGGGAGCGGCTTTCGCTTTCGTCCCCGCCTGGCCACCCCTCTTGCCCGACTTCGCCGCGAGGAGCCCGACCGCTTCCTCGAGCGTGACCGTGGTGATCATCTTCTCGTCGGGAAGCGTGGCATTGACCTTGCCGTGCTTCACGTACGGACCGTACTTCCCCGCATAGAGGGACACGGCTTGGCCGTCATCGGGGTGCTTGCCGAGGACCTTGAGGGCGCCGCGCCCGCCCGCCGCCTTCGGCTCCTTCAACAACGCTACCGCGCGCTCCAGCGTGATGTCGAAGACGTTCTCCGCCCTGGGCACCGACTTGAACTGGCCGTCGTGGCTCACGTACGGGCCGAAGCGGCCGATGTTCGCGTGGACCTTCTTGCCGCCCTCGGGGTGCGCACCCAGGTCCCGCGGCAGGGCCAGCAACTTGAGCGCGACCTCGAGGTTGACCGAGTCCGGGAGGATGTTCTTGGGTACGGAGACCCGCTTGGGTTTTTTCTCGCCCTCCATTTCGCCCAACTGCAGGTACGGACCGAACGGCCCGAAGAGCAGCTGGATCGCCATTCCCGTCCGGGGATCGACGCCGATCTCGCGCTTCTCCGCCGCCGCGCCGCTGTCCGAGCCGTCGACGTTGCGCGTGTAGTCGCATTCGGGGTAGCCAGCGCAGCCGATGAAGCGCCCGCGCCGGCCGAGCCGGATGGCGAGCTTGTGCAGGCCGCACTTGGGGCAGACCTCGTCCAGCTCTTCCTGCGTGACGTCCTTGCGCGAAACCGACTCTTTCTCCTCGATCTGCGCGGAGAAGTCCTTCCAGAACCTCTCGAGGACCGGGATCCACTCCTCCATGCCGTTGGAGATGTCGTCGAGCTCGTCCTCCATCTTGGCGGTGAATTCGTAGTCGACCCAATGCGCGAAGTGCTCCGACAGAAACTTGTTGACCACGCGCCCCACGTCGGTGGGAGTGAAGCGCTTCTTGTCGAGGATCACGTACTCGCGCTTCTGGAGCGTGGAGATGATGGAGGCGTAGGTCGACGGGCGGCCGATGCCGTATTGCTCCAGCGCCTTCACCAGGCTCGCCTCGGAATAGCGCGGCGGCGGCTGCGTGAAGTGCTGCTCGCCGTAGAGCTTCGCGATGGCCACGGCGTCACCTTCCTTGAAGGCCGGCAGGCGCTTGTCCTCGTCGTCGGCCGCGGCGTCGTCCTGGTCCTCGTGGTACACGGCGTAGAACCCCGGGAAGATCATTGTCTGGCCGGTGGCGCGGAAGACGTTGCCCGCGCCGCCGACGGTGAAGTCGACCGCGACCGTGTCGAACTGTGCCGGCATCATTTGCGAGGAGACCGCGCGCTTCCAGATCATCTCGTAGAGCTTGCGCTGTTCGTCGTTCAGGAAACCCGCCACCGACTCGGGCGTGCGCGCGATCGCGGTGGGGCGAATGGCCTCGTGCGCCTCCTGCGCGTTCTTCGTCTTGTTGGCGTAGAAGACCGGGGCCTTGGGGAGATAGTCGGGCCCGAAGTTCTTGGTGATGAAGCCGCGGATCTCGGTCATCGCCTCCTTGGAGAGGGTCACCGAGTCCGTGCGCATGTAGGTGATGAGGCCGGTCAGCGTGCGCCAGATGTTGACGCCCTCGTAGAGGCTCTGCGCGACCTTCATCGCGCGATCCGTCGAGAAGCCGAGCTTGCGCACCGCCTCCTGCTTCAG
>JBKJYC010000080.1:0-7954 GCA_046715885.1 Usitatibacter sp. | reverse complement strand
GTGCCCGAGCACTTCGACCTGCTGCTGGAGCGCATGAACGCGATGCGCGGCGGGCGAGAGTTCTTCAACAGGGCCTGAAAAGAAACTCGCCGCCCGCGGAGGAAAGACTCCGCGGGCGGCGAGTTGGTCGTGACGGCAGGTCCTACTTGTTCTTCGCGGCGCAGCTCTGGATGGCGCCCTTGCCGTTTCCATCGATGGCGCCGATGTCGCGGAAAGCGTTGGTGGTCTGCGCGACGCAACTCACATAAGCGCCGTGGTTTCTCGCCCCGACTGCGCAGCGGGCGAGGACGTCGGTCATGCTGCAGCCATCCGTGAACATCCGGTTGGTGACCCCGGAGTCGCAGCTGCCGAGGACGACGGTCGGCCGGATGTCGGAACCCGGGCAGGAGTCCGCCCCGTCGGGGACGCCGTCCTTGTCCGAGAACCAGCCGATATCCCTCATCAGCGACAGCGTGAGGTCCTTGGGCGGCTCGATCGAAGAGGTCAGGTCGACGTTGATGGCCGGTTCCATGAGCTGGTTCGGAAAGGCCACGGCCTCGAAGTGCGAGATCGACGAGCCTAGCGCCACCGGGTCGAGGGCGGCGAGCATCATCAGGCCCTTGACGCGATCGGTCCCGGCGAGGACCGACAGATCGAGGCTCATCTTGACGCTGACGCCACCACTGGCGAGGGCGGCCTTGATGGCGTTGCCATCGGCCAGAGTGATCCGGCCCGAGGTGATGGTGATCGTCGGGTCGGCGCCGCCCAGCCCGGGGGGCGGAGAGCCCGCCACGTTGTCGGCAATCAGGACCGCGATGGCCCCGGCGTTCTGCGCGTTCTTCACCTTGGTCGTGAAGGTACAGACGCCCCGGTCCATGAGCGCGATCTTGCCCGCGACCGCGGCGGCGTTGGTCAAAGGCGTGCAGCCGTCCGTCGAGGCGCCGACGCTGTCCAGGCCGACCACCACGTTGCCGGAAATGCCGGTCGCAGTCAGCGGAGCGCCGAACGACGCGGTGCCCAGTGCCAGCGCTCCCAGGGCCGCCGGGCTCAGGACCACGACCGAGGGCTCGCCAGGGGCGAGGACCGCCGGGACGTCCTGGTTCACGGTGATGCCGCTCCACGACACCTTGCGGACGTTGATCGCCGAGGCCTGGCGCTCGGCGTTGGTCATGGCGTTCCAGATCTTGTTGGTCTGCACGTCGAGCGTGTACTGCGAGTAGACGTCGCGCAGATCCAGGAACAGCGTGCCCGTGAGTTCGTTGACGAAGTTGGCGAACCCGAGGCCGTGGCCCAGCTCGTGGAGCGCCACGGCCAGCAGATCGGCCTGTCCGGGCCCGTCGTTGTTGTCGAAGCCTAGATAGAAGTTGAACTGGGTCGAAAACCGCGTCTGGATGTCGAAGCACTGAATGCTGAGCGGGCCGGGGGGGCAGGGCTGCAGATCCACACCCGCCAGCTGGTTCGCGAGCGCCGCCGGGTACCAGGTGTTGGGGAGCTCGGCACCCGGGAAGTTGGCGAACACGAAAAGCGTTCCCGCGGAGCCCAGGACATTCGGCCCGAGCGCGGCGAAGGACGCGAGGATATGGACATCGGTCTTGGGCAGGAGCTTCGCTTCCCAGATCGCGGCGGCGCGATTGAAGACGTTCAGGCGTTGCTGCCCCAGCGTGGTCCCGGGGTTGCCGCCAACCGGAGTCGCCGGAGTCGGATCGTTGAGGCCTACGTTAGGGGCATTGTTGTTGAAGATGATGATCCGGCCTTGGGCCGACGCGGTGCCCGCGATGCCGAGGACAAAGAGCAGCGCAAACGTGATGGAGAGGAGGCGGCGCATGTTATTTCTCCTCCAGGTGGGCTTGCTTGGTTTGCGCTTTGACCTGCGCTCTCCAGGCATTCACCGTCGGTGCGGCGCCTGCGGCCTTGACGGCCTTGGAACCCGCGAGACAGGACAGTGCCGTCGAGCCGTCCGCGGCCGGGGTCGCGACCATGACGTTCATGAAGCGTCCCTCGAGATCGACCGAGATCATCCCGTTGTCATGCCGCACGACCGTGAGTCCTGCCGAGGAGCGGTTGGTCATTTGTTCCAGGGCCGCTTCACCGGCGGGGTCCGATGGCAGCAACTCCACGCCCGTATCCACAATCTGGCGTGGCTTGCGCTTCTTGTCGTCGGGTTTCTCCGCGCTTGCAACGCTTGCGAAGAAGAGGGTTGATGCCGCCGCCAGGGTCACTGCGCGGGCAAAACGAGAGCTTCCACTCATGATGGTTGTCTCCGCTGGGGTTTTGGTGGGGATTTACAAGTGGATCGTTTGTACGCGGTCGCAAAGTGCATTGTCAACAATCTCCGGCAATAATCTGGGAGAAGTCGCTGGCCGCACGCCGGACCGCGTGTAGTTGTTCGGCAAGGCTTCACTTGAACAAGCTACTGCAGCGGTTTGTTTCTTCGGGATTCCTCATCCGCGCTTGAGGATCACGGGCCCGGCCATCGGCGGGAGCACGAGGCCCTGCTTCACCCGCATCGCGATGCGCTCCAGATTCCCGATGTCCGCGAGCGGGTCACCGCCGAGCACGACGAAGCTCGCCTCGTAGTCGGGAGCCAGCTTGCCGATCCTGCGGCGCGGGAAGATGGTGCGCGGCGTTTCCGCGCACCACATCTTGAGCAGAGCCAGGTTGTCGGCGAGCCCGTGCGCGGCGATGAACTTCACCTCGTCGCGCGCGGTGGCGAAGCTGCGCTCGCCGCTGATGCCGTCGCTGCCGATGGCGATCCTCACGCCCGCCTCGCGCAGCGTCCGGAAATTGCCGCGCTGGTTGGCGCGCATTCCCGTCAGCCACTCGGCCGGAAGGCCGTTGCCCGAAAGGCGCTCGGTGGTGCTGGCCGTCGCCACGACCGTGATGCCCCTGGAGGCCGCGAGCCGGGCTGTTGCCGCGTCGATGACGTACGCCGAGAGATCGGGGCTGAAGCGCGGGTCGGCCTGCGGCAGGTGGTTGATCTCGTCCACCCCGGCTTCGACGGCGTGTCGGAAATCGGCGGCGGTGTCGATGTGCGTGGACACTCGCAGGCCCGAGGCGCGTGCCTTGCGCACGATCGCGGGCAGGACGCGCGGATCGAGGCCCTTGTGGACGTTCGGAACCCCACGGCGCTGCTCGAACTCCTCGGAGAAGAGCAGGAAGGTCTTGATGAAGTCCGGCTTCCCGGCGAGGATCGCGGGCCACTTCGCGTCGAGGTCCGCTTCCGTGTCGATCACGAAATAGGCGCGGTTTTCCATGTCCGCGGCCTGCAGGCCGGGAAAGACCCCGAGGGAGGCGAGGTAGGCATGCAGCGGAGCGGGGTGGCCGCCGCTCGCCGTGAGGCCGCCGTTGGAGAACGCGACGTCGATGGTGTCGGGTTGGTTCAACTTGCGGCGTACCCCGGGAGTGAGCAGGCCGGGAATGACGTTGGGGTTCTTCACGTAGAAGATGCCCGCCTCGAGGAAGGCGGCGATCTTGTCGTCGATTCCCTGGGCGGAGTCGATGCCGTGGTGGTGCGCGTCGCCGAAAGCGGGGACCACATGGCGCTCGGCCAGGTCCACGACGCGGTCCACGCGCGCCGGACGGCGCTCCACGAAAACGCCGTCGACCGACCAGCGCGTGCCCGGCACGAACCCGGCGCCGTCGAACCACAGGCCGCGGGCCCAGGCGACCGAATCGGCATGGGCGAGCGAGGAGGCCAGCAGCAGGAGGAACGCGATGGATGTTTTCATGGGAGGATCGGCGCTTGCCAGCGGCATTTTGCCCTAGCACAATGCGCGTCCCGCCTCGCGCAAACTTCCGTAACGCATGAGAACTTCCATCACCCAGCTGCAGGAGCGCGCGCGCGCCGGCGAGAAGCTTGCGATGCTGACCTGCTACGACGCGAGCTTCGCGGGGCTGTGCGAGGCCGCGGGAGTCGACATCCTCCTGATCGGCGACTCGCTCGGCATGGTGATCCAGGGCCACGACTCGACGCTGCCGGTCACGATGGACGAAACCGAGTATCACGTGCGCTGCGTAGTGCGCGGAAGCGCGAAGGCGCTGGTCCTCGCCGACCTGCCCTTCGGCAGCTTCCAGGCATCGAGCGCGGATGCCTTCCGCAGCGCGGCGCGCCTGATGGCGGCCGGTGCGCAGATGGTGAAGCTCGAGGGCGGTGCGCACATGGCGGAAACCACGCGCTTCCTGGCCGACAGGGGCGTGCCAGTGTGCGCGCACATCGGCCTCACCCCCCAGTCGGTCCATGCGCTCGGCGGCTACAAGGTCCAGGGGAAGAGCGACACGGCCGCGGACCGGCTGGTCCACGACGCGAAGCTCCTCGAGGCCTCGGGCGCGGCGATCGTGCTGATGGAGGCCATGCCCGCCGCGGTGGCGAAGCGCGTGACCGAGGCGTTGCAGGTGCCGACGATCGGCATCGGCGCGGGGCTCGACGTGTCGGGGCAGGTGCTGGTGCTCCACGACATGCTCGACATCTACCAGGGACGCAAGGCGCGCTTCGTGAAGAACTTCATGGAGGGCGCCCCGTCGGTCAAGGCCGCGGTCGAGGCGTACGTGAAGGCCGTGAAGGCGAAGACGTTCCCGGGGCCCGAGCACTCCTTCTAGAAGCCCTTGGAAGTCATCCACTCCGTCGAGAAGCTTCGGCAGCGCCTGAAGGGCGAGCCCTCCATCGTGCTCGTCCCGACGATGGGCAACCTGCACGCCGGGCACATCGCGCTGGTCGAGCAGGCGCGCGACCACGGCCAGTGCGTAGCCGTCTCGATCTTCGTGAACCGCCTGCAGTTCGACCCCGGCGGCGACTTCGATCGCTACCCACGCACGCTCGAAGCGGACTGCGGGCAGCTCCAGCAGGCGAAGTGCGACGTGGTCTTCGCGCCCGACGAGCGCGAGATGTACCCGGGCCCGCAGGAGATCGTGGTGTCGCCCCCCGGCGTCGCGCACACGCTCGAAGGGGAGCACCGCGTGGGACATTTCCAGGGCGTCGTGACCGTCGTGGCGAAGCTGCTCAACATCGCGCGACCGCACGCGGCCCTCTTCGGCAAGAAGGACTACCAGCAACTGCTGGTCCTCACCGAGCTGGTGCGGCAGCTCAACTTTGGCGTGAAGGTCGTCCCCGGCGAGACCGTCCGCGAGCCCGACGGCCTCGCGATGTCGTCGCGCAACGCCTACCTCTCGCCCGAGGAACGCCGGGAAGCCGTGCGCCTGTCGCGCGTCCTGCGCTCGATCCACGACGCCGTCGCCAGCGGCGGGCGGGACTTCGCCGGGCTCGAGAAGGCGGCGAAGGACGAGCTCGCCGGCCACGGATGGCGCCCGGACTACATCGCCGTGAGGCGGCGCGCCGACCTCGCCCCCCCGGGCGCGGACGACCGCGAGCTGGTCACCCTCGGCGCGGCCTGGCTGGGCAAGACGCGGCTGATCGACAACCTCGAGATCCGCGCCGGGTGATCTCCGGCCTGGTCCAGATCCTGTTCTTCCAGGGGCTGGGCGAGATCCTGTCCCGGCTGCTGTTGCCCTTCATGCCCGGCCCCGTGATCGGGCTCCTGCTCATGGTGGCGTGGCTGGCGGCGCGCAAGGCGGTGCCGGAGAGCGTGGATGCGGTGGCCACGACGCTCGTCCAGCACCTCGGCTTGCTGTTCGTGCCCGCGGCCGTGGGCGTGGTGATGTTCCTGCCGCAGCTCAAGTCCAACGCGCTCGCCGTGGGGACGGCGCTGGTGGTGAGCGTGGTGCTCACGATCGCGGTGCCCGCGCTGCTGCTGCGCTTGCTCGCGCGCGAGAAACCCGATGAGTGACGTCCCGGCGGTCCACGAGATCTGGGTCTACCTCTCCGGCAGCCCGCTGCTGGCGCTCTTCCTCACCCTCGCCGCGTACCACGCCGGCGTCACGATCTACGAGCGCGCGGGCCGCAACCCCGTGGCCAACCCCGTCGCCATCGCCGTGGCGCTGGTCGCGATCGCGATCACGCTCGTGGACATGCCCTACCCGAAGTACTTCGAGGGCGCGCAATTCGTGCACTTCCTCCTCGGCACCGCCACGGTCTCGCTGGCCGTGCCGATCTACCGCGGGCTCGAGGCGCTCGGCGCGCGCATCGTGCCCCTGCTCGTGGCGCTGCTGATGGGTGGCGCCACCTCGATCGTGACCGCGGTCGGCATCGCGTGGCTGCTCGGCGCCGACGACGCGATCATCGGCGGCCTGTATGCGAAGTCGGTCACGGCGCCGATCGGCATGGGCATCGCCGAGCGCATCCAGGTCTCGCCCACGCTCACCGCGGTGTTCGCGGTCGTCACCGGCGTCCTCGGCGCCATCCTCGGGCGTTTCGTGCTCGACGCGGTGGGCTCGAAGGCCTGGTGGCAGCGCGGCTTCGCGCTCGGCATCGCCGCCCACGGCATCGGCACCTCGCGCGCGTTCAGCGTCAACAAGGAGGCCGGCACGTACGCCAGCCTCGGCATGGGGCTGAACGGCGTCCTGGGCGCACTGCTGATTCCGCTTGCCGTGCGGTCTTTCACGTCCTAGTCACTTGCCCCTGAAGACCGGCTTGCGCTTCTCCATGAAGGCCTTGCGGCCCTCGGCGTAGTCCTCGCTCTCGAAGCAGTCCAGGATCAGCCGGCGCGCGAGGTCGTCGTCGAACTCGGAGTCGAGCGCCAACGCCTCCTGCATGATCCGCTTGCCGGCCTTGATGGTGAGGGGCGCCCCCGTGGTGATCGCGGTGGTGTACTCGGCGAGCAGCGCGTCCAGGCCCGCCACGGGAGCGATGCGGTTCACCAGCCCGATGCGCAGCGCCTCGGCGGCGTCGAGGCGCCGGCCGGTGAAGAAGATGTCCTTCGCGAACCCGGGGCCGACCAGCTGCACCAGGTTCCTCATCGCCGAGACGCGGTAGCCCAGCCCCAGGCGCGAGGCCGGGATCGAGAACACCGAGTCGTCGGAAGCCAAGCGGATGTCGCAGCTGATCGCCACGTTCACGCCGCCCCCGATGCAGTAGCCGCGAATGCGCGCGACCGTGGGCTTGGCGAACTCGAAGATGCCCTGCAGCGCGGCCTCGGCCACCTGCTCGTAGCGCTTCACCGCCTCCTTGGCGGCGCGCAGGTCCTCGAACTGCGAGATGTCCGCGCCGGAAACGAAGGACTTCTCGCCTTCGCCCGAGAACACCACCATGCGCACGTTGTCGTCCTTCTCCGCCTTCTGCAGCAGCACGGGCACGGCCTCCCACATGTCCACCGAAAGCGCGTTGTGCTTCTGCGGGTTGTTGAAGCGAACGTGCAGCACCGGGCCGTCGAGCCAGGACTTCACGCGTTCGGTCGTGGCGAGGTAGTTCGTCAAGTCGTTCATCAGTAGACTCCTGCGGCTTTGAGGCGCTCTTGGGCATCGCGGTCGTAGCCGATCTCGGCGAGCACTTCCTCGGAGTGCTCGCCGCGCCTCGGCGCCGACCGTGCGATGGTGGAAGGGGTGCGGGTCAGCGTCACCGGCTGGCCCATGAGGGTCTGCTCGCCGAGGCGGCTCGAGGTCACTTTCTTCAGGATCCCGAGGTGCTTCACCTGCGGCTCCTCGAAGACCTGCTTGAGATTGTTGATGCGCCCGCAGGCCACGCCCTCGGCATTGAGCTTCTCGATCCAGTAGTCGCTGGTGTTGACCAGCAGGCGCTTCTCGATCTCGGCATTGAGCCAGTCGCGATGCACGGAGCGGGCACTCTTGGTCTTCGAGCGCTCGTCGCCGATCCACTCGGGCGCGCCCATGGCCTCGGCGAAGCGCTCCCAGATCTTGCCGCCTAAGACCGCGATGTTGATGAACCCGTCCCTGGTCTGGTAGACGCCGGTGGGGATGCTGGTGGGATGGAAATTGCCGGCCTGGCCGGGGACCTCGCCATCCAGCGTCCAGCGCGAAGTCTGGAAATCCATCATGTAGATCATCGCCTCGAGGAGCGAGGTGTGCAGCCACTGGCCCTTCCCGGATACCTCGCGCTCGAGCAGGGCCACCGTCACGCCGTACGCCG
>JBKJYC010000079.1:0-5134 GCA_046715885.1 Usitatibacter sp. | reverse complement strand
CGCGCCGCCTTGACGATGGCATCCATCGCCTTCTCGACGAGGGAGTCGGCCACGACGACCTCGACCTTCACCTTGGGGAGGAAATCCACGACATACTCCGCGCCGCGATAGAGCTCGGTGTGGCCCTTCTGGCGGCCAAAGCCCTTCACCTCGGTCACCGTGAGGCCGGTGACGCCGATCTCGGAGAGCGCCTCGCGCACCTCGTCCAGCTTGAAGGGTTTGACGACCGCTTCGATCTTCTTCATGGCGCGCTTTCCGGGCCCTCGGGCGGAAGCGCGATGGTATCGGATATCGCGAGGGCGTGTAAATTTGGGCTGCCGGTGGGCGGGGCGCACGCCGCGGTCAAACGAACTGGACCGACAGGCTCCCCAGCGGACCGAAGTCCGCTCTCAGCGTGTCGCCCTTCTGCGCCCACACCGGAGACGCGTGAAGGAGCCAGAGAGCATCACCCGGCCCGGCTCGAGCGTGACGCCGAAAGGCCCCACCTTGTTCGCGAGCCAGGGCGATGGCGACGGCCGGGTGGCCCAGCACCCCCCGCGGCGACACCGATTCCTCGATGTCGGCATTGCGGTAGAGCATTCGGTTCCGAGAGTTCGTGGAGATTTCCGCCAACAAGCGGCTCGGACATCTTTCGACATCGCACCTTCACGGCGATAACCGGGGTTCGAGTCCCCGTGGGGACGCCAGCAAATGAAAACGCCCACCACTCGGTGGGCGTTTTCACGCCGTTGAACGATGCCGGCTTAGAACGACTTGCGCAGCGTCACGCCGATGGTGCGAGGCTGGTTGGTCGCGAATCCTAGCCGCGCGCGCCCCCCCCGTTCCCGGTCGAAGGAGAGCAGTGCTTTCTCGTCGGTCAGGTTGTTGACGTAGACGATCGCCGAGAATCCGCGCTCAAACTCCATCCCCATGCTGAGGTTCACCAAGTTGTACTTCGGCAGCTGGAGATCGATCGTCGTCGCCGCGGTCGCCGGAGCGCCCTGGAAAGGCAGGTTGTGCGTGAAGGTGCGCGGGTTGTTCTCCTGGTCCGAGGGCTGCGTGAAGCGGCTGCCAACGTGTTGCCACGAGGCGGTGACGTAGGACTCGCGTCCGGCCAGGCTGAAGTTGTAGGTGAGGCTCGCGGTGAATTGCACCTTCGGCACGGAGGGCAAGCGGTTGCCCTCGCGAATGCCGCCGAGCACTGCGCCGGTGCCGTCCCTGACGGTCGAATCGAACTCCGCATTCACCGCGGAGCCCGCAAGCCCCAGCTCCAGGCTGTCGTTCGGCCTGAACGTCATCTCCATCTCGACGCCGGACGAGTGGGCCTTGGGCACGTTGAACACCACGCGTGACGAGCACGACCCTGCATCCAGCGTGACCTGCAGGTCCTTCATCCGCGTGTGGAACGCGGCCGCGTTGAAGCTCAGCCCCGGCTGCTGCATCTTGACGCCGACCTCGTAGTTCCACAGCGACTCGTCGCTGAAGCGCTGGTAGCCCCCGAAGATGGCGCGGTCCTCGGCCGTGCACAGCCGCACATTGAGTGGATCGTTGACGCCGCCGAGGCGGAAACCGCGGGAGGCCTGGGCATTCCAGGTCACGCTCGGCGACATCTTGTACGCAAGGAGCACACGCGGGCTGTAGCCGTCCGATTTCGTCTTGTCGACCTGGTCGTTGCCGTCGGAGAACAACCCGCCCGACGTGAAGCGGCGCTCTTCCTCGTAATCGTAGTAGCGGAGCCCAGCCGTTCCCGTCAGCCGGCTGGTCAAGTCGTAGCTCACCTCGCCGAACAGCGCGGTCTGCTTCAGGTTGTAGGGTAGGTCCGCGCTGTAGGGCGAATCCGGGCCGAAGCCATTCGCCACCGCCGCTGAAGTTCCGGCGCCGAGCGTCGAGTTGGTGAAGGCATCGTAGCCCGGGGTCGGCAGGCGCTGGGCATATTTGCGGTCGGAGTCGGCATAGAAGGCGCCGACCAGCCACTGCAGCGGGCCCTTGTCCCTGGAGCTCAAGCGCAATTCCTGCGTGAAGCCCTTGAAGTCGGTGGTGTCGTTGAGGCGCGAGGGCAACAGCACGCCGGCGGTCGGATAGCCGAGATCGACCGACACCGAACCGGTCAACGCGCTGGCATCGCGGCTGACCAGGATTTCGCGATCGGTATAGGTGGTCACCGAGGTCAGGTCAAAACCGCCGAAGCCGACCTTGACCGTCATGTCGGCGATCGTCGTCTTGTCCTCGAACTTCTCGCGCTGCAGCAGGTATTGCTGGTGATCCGCGAAAGCCACCGGCGGTACCGTGGTAGTGAACCGGTTGGCATACAGGTTGAAGACTTCCTGGCGGTTGAAGCCGTCCGCAGTCACTTTCTGGTAGACCAGTCGCGGCGTGATCGTCACGTCCCGGGCGGGCTGGAAGGTGAAGCTCAAGCGGCCGCCTGTGCGGTCGCCCTCATTGACGTCCTGGCCGCCGCCGGGGCCCTGGGCATCGATCCAGCCGCCGAAGCGAGTGGCATAGGCGACCAATCGCATGGCCGCCGCATCGCCCATGGGTACGTTCACCGCCGCCTTCAAGCCACCGCCGGTGCCGCCGTCGGAAATCTTGTTCACATTGGTTTCGACGGTGCCTTCGGAGACGCGCAGCTTCGCCTCATTGGTGATGTAGCGTATCGTGCCGCCGATGTTGCCGGAGCCGTAGAGCGTGCCTTGCGGGCCGCGCAGCGTCTCGACGCGCTTGAGGTCGAACAAGTCGAGGTCAGGCGTGAATAGCGACATCGAGATCGCCGTTTCGTCGAGGTAGACACCCACTTGCTCCTTGACGCCGGGCTGGTCGCGGACGATCTGCCCCGAAGAGACGCCGCGGATAGACACCTGGCTCTGCCCCGGACCGAGATTCTGGATGGCGAGACCCGCGACATTGCGCGACAGATCCTCGAGCGTCATCGCGCCGGATCGCCGGATGTCCTCTTCGGTCTGCGCGTTGATCGAGAACGGCACATCCTGCAGGGAAGTCTCCCGTTTCGTCGCAGTGACGACGATGCGATCCATCACTTCAGGGCCAGCCTTGGGGGGCGGCTGCGTTTGCTGGGCGCTGGCAATACTCGCCGCGCCTATCGCCAAACCGGAAGGGAAAGCCAGCAGTACAGCCTTTGTGATTGGACGCAGATTCATGATTGTCGTCTCCCCTGATTGTGGTTGGAGTTGTCCCTGCATGCGAGCGCAATCCTACTACCAGCGAAACTTCCTTGCTTTCGAACCCCGGCTCCTCAAAGCCCCTCGGCAGCGCGAAGGCACCTCGCGAGCAACTTCTCGTCTCCGATCTGCGCCGCAACCGACGCAAATGCTTCGGTCGGACCTTTCCATCGCAGCGCATCCACGTTCTTGAACAAAGGCGCATCTGATCCCAACGTCGCGAGCTCCTTGAACAGCAGCGCCCGCTCTAGGGGGGATGGCACGTAGGAGTGGGGGAGGAACCCCACATCCAGCAGTGTGACGGCAATACCAGCCAGTACAGCTACGCGAAATTTAGGGCTGAGTTCAATTTGGCTACCCTTCCTTTCTCCGTGAGTGGCGGTTTCCGCGTGGTGCGATTGCTCGCACCTCCTCGCTCCTTGCTCGGCTCTCCCAACTTGACCTTGAACTCGATGTTCAGCGACCAGGCTGGATATTCCGGCTTCCCGCTCCTACGTGTCATCAACGTGAATTGGACCTGCCCCGCTTCAGGGATCGACGCTGGCGAACCGTGGCGGGGCCGACGCGCTACCTGGGCTTGAAACCGCTCGTGATCGGATAGCGCCAATCCTTGCCAAACGACCGTGGGGTGATGCGCACCCCGGGCGGCGCCTGGCGGCGCTTGTACTCGTTCACGCGGATCAGGCGCACCACCTCGCGCACGGCCTCCAGGTCGTAGCCCAGGCCGGCGATCGCCTCGGGCGTCATGTCGCGCTCCATGTAGCGCTCGACCACCACGTCCAGGACCTCGTAGGGCGGCAGGGTGTCCTGGTCGGTCTGGCCCGGCCGCAGCTCCGCGCTGGGCGCGCGGTCGATCACGCGCTGCGGGATCACGCGGCCCTTGGAGTTGCGCCAGTTGGAGATGCGGTAGACCAGGGTCTTCACGATGTCCTTGATCACGGCGAAGCCCCCGGCCATGTCGCCGTAGAGCGTGGCGTAGCCGGTGGCCATTTCGCTTTTGTTTCCGGTGGTGACGACGATGGAGCCGAACTTGTTGGAAAGCGCCATCAGCATCGTGCCGCGCACGCGCGACTGCAGGTTCTCCTCGGTCTTGTCCTCGGCGCGGCCCTCGAAGCCCGGTGCGAGCGACGCGCGAAAGGCGTCGAACATCGGCTGGATCGCGATCTCCTCGTACTGGACGCCGTGGATCTTCGCCATCTCGCGCGCGTCCTCGAGGCTCATGGGCGCGGTGTATTCCGAAGGCATCATCACCGCGCGCACGCGATCCGCGCCGAGCGCGTCCACGCAGATCGCCAGCACCAGCGCGGAGTCGATGCCGCCCGAGAGCCCGAGGACGACGCCGGGGAAACGGTTCTTCTCGACGTAGTCGCGCACGCCCGTCATGAGCGCGCGGTAGATCACCTCTTCCTCGGTGAGCGGGGGCGCGATCGCGCCGCGCGCGGCATTGCCTTCCCACTGCACGACGTCGAGGGACTCCTGGAACGTCTCGGCCTGGTACGTGAGCGCGCCCTCCCCGTCGAGCGCGAACGACGCGCCGTCGAAGACGAGCTCGTCCTGGCCGCCCGTGCAGTGCACGTACAGCACGGGAAGCGCCGCTTCCTTCACGCGCGCGCCCATGACCTGGTAGCGCTCGGCCAGCTTGTTGCGGTTGAAGGGCGAGGCGTTGATCGAGAGCAGCAGCTCCGCGCCGGCGGCCTTGGCCTGGGCGGCGGGCTCGGGGAACCAGAGGTCCTCGCAGATGGTGAGCCCGATGCGCCGGCCCTCGCACTCGAACACGCACGGCCGGTTCCCGGGCTCGAAGTAGCGCTTCTCGTCGAACACCTGGTAATTGGGCAGGCGCTGCTTGAAGTAGATCTGCTCGATGCGCCCGTGGCGCAGCAGCGAGGCGGCGTTGTAGCGCGTGCGGCCCTCGCGGTACGGATGGCCCACGACCACCGCCACGTCCAGGCAATAGGTCGCGAGCTTCTGCAGCTCCGCCA
>JBKJYC010000078.1:0-9722 GCA_046715885.1 Usitatibacter sp. | reverse complement strand
GATGTAGATCACGAAGGACACGATCACGACGCAGATCGCGAGCGCGAAGGCTACCGTGGCCCCGAAAGCCGCAAGCACCGCCGCGATGAGGGCCGGGCCGACGGTGAAGTTGATCTCCATCAGAACGGCGTCGAGAGAAAACGCGGTCCGGCGGTCGTCCTCGCGCTCGAAGCGGTGCCGCCAGATCGTGCGCGTGAGCACGGTGATGGGCTGAGCGAAGGCGCCGCTCGCCGCCGCCGCCGCGGCGACGAAGGCATAGGACAGGCCGAAGTGCGCGAAGGCCAGGATCGCGAGGAGGGCCAGCGGCTGCACGAGCCCGGTCACCATCAATGGAACGCGCGGCCCGATGCGATCGATCAGCCGTCCCTGGATCGGCGCGGCGACCGCTATGGCGACGAAGAAGAAGCCCACCGCGCTGCCGGCCAGCGCGAAGGAGCCGAAGCGCTCGCGCAGGAACATGAGCATCGCGAATCCCACCATGCCGATGGGCATGCGCGACAGCAGCGCCACCCCCATCAGGGTGGCGACCTCGGGCTGGCGGAGGAACTCGCGATAGGTCCGGAAGAACCGCTTCATGGGAACGGCTGGGAGCTGGGGACAGTGCTGGTTGGGGACTGTCCCAGCTCAATAGTTGATAATTTTACTCGGGAATAATAGACTTGGTCCAGAGTCCTACAGAACCCATACCCATGTTCAGACGAATTCGCGAGGACATCCGGTGCGTCTTCGAGCGCGATCCCGCCGCCCGCACGGTCTGGGAAGTGCTCACTTGCTATCCCGGGTTCCACGCCCTCCAGTTCCACCGTTTTTCCCACATGCTCTGGACCCTGCGCCTCAAATGGCTGGCGCGGCTGATGTCCCACTTCGGCCGCTTCTTCACCGGGGTGGAGATCCACCCCGGCGCCACGATCGGGCGCCGCGTGTTCATCGATCACGGCATGGGTGTTGTGATCGGGGAGACCGCGGAAATCGGTGATGACTGCACGCTCTATCACGGCGTCACGTTGGGGGGGGTTTCCTGGAGCCAGGGGAAGCGCCACCCCACGCTCGGCAAAGGCGTCGTCGTGGGCGCCGGGGCGAAGATCCTCGGACCGTTCACAGTCGGGGACGGCGCCAAGGTGGGCTCGAACTCGGTCGTGGTGAAGGCGGTCCCCGCGGGCGCCACGGTAGTCGGGATTCCCGCCCGCGTGGTGGAAGCCGGGGACAAATCCGACCTGGCGCGCACGGTGTTCGACGCCTATGCCGTGAGCGCCGACCTGGACGACCCGTTGAACCGAGTGATCCAGGCGCTGGGGTCGCGCACGGAGGACTTGGACGGGCGCCTGGCCGAGATCCTCCGCAGGCTCGAGGAGCTCGAAACCCCCGCGGACGAGCGGGAGCGCCGTGCTGCGGGCAGCCGCGGGTAGGGCGGAACTATACTTGAGTAATTTAGTCGGAATTGATAGAATGAGGGCACTATGAGACTGACGACAAAGGGTAGGTTCGCGGTCACCGCGATGCTGGATCTGGCCCTCAACTCCACCAACGGCCCGGTCACGCTTTCGGGCATCAGCGGCCGACAGAAGATCTCGCTGTCTTACCTCGAGCAGCTCTTCGGCAAGCTTCGCCGCCGCTCGCTGGTCCAGAGCGTTCGCGGTCCCGGCGGGGGCTACAACCTCGCCCGGCCGGCTTCGGAGGTCTCGGTCGCCGACATCGTCTGCGCGGTCGAGGAGCCCATCGATTCGACCCAATGCGCGGGCCGCGAGAACTGCAAGGACAACGAGCGTTGCATGACCCACGATCTGTGGGAGGAGCTCAACCACACGGTCTACGGTTTCCTGTCGACCGTGAAGCTCTCCCACCTGGTAGAGAAGCAGCGCACGCGCCCCGTCGCGGTGGTGCGTGGTCCCGTGAAGCACGAGCCCGTATCCGCCTGACCGACATGACGAAGAAGCCCATCTACCTCGACTACTCGGCGACCACACCCGTCGATCCGCGCGTGGCGCAGGCGATGATCCCGTGGCTCACCGAGCAGTTCGGAAACCCCGCCTCGCGCAGCCACGCCTTCGGCTGGGAAGCCGAGCAGGCGGTGGAAAACGCGCGCGTGGAAGTGGCCAGGCTGGTGCACGCCGACGCGAAGGAAATCGTCTGGACCTCGGGAGCGACCGAGTCGGACAACCTGGCCATCAAGGGCGCGGCCTACTTCTACAAGACCAAGGGCAAGCATCTCGTCACGATGAAGACCGAGCACAAGGCGGTGCTCGACACGATGCGAGAGCTGGAGCGCCAGGGCTTCGAGGTCACGTACCTGGACCCCGAGCCCGACGGCCTCCTCGACCTGGAGAAATTCAGGGCGGCGCTGCGTCCCGACACCATCGTGGTGTCGATCATGCACGTGAACAACGAGATCGGCGTGATCCAGCCCATCGAGCAGATCGCCGAGATCACGCGCGCGAAGGGCATCATCTTCCACGTCGACGCGGCGCAATCGACCGGCAAGGTGCCCATCGACCTGGAAAAGCTCAAGGTGGACCTGATGAGCTTCTCAGCGCACAAGACCTACGGCCCGAAGGGCATCGGCGCGCTCTACGTCCGGCGCAAGCCGCGCGTGCGCCTCGAAGCCCAGATGCACGGCGGCGGCCACGAGAAGGGTTTCCGCTCCGGCACTCTTCCTACTCACCAGATCGTGGGCATGGGCGAGGCTTTCCGAATCGCGCGCGAGGAGATGGCCACCGAGAGCGAGCGCATCCGGATGCTGCGCGATCGCCTCCTCGCCGGCTTCAAGGAGATGGAAGAGGTCTACGTGAACGGCGACCTCGAGCACCGCGTCGCGCACAACCTCAACGTGAGCTTCAACTATGTCGAGGGCGAGTCGCTGATCATGGGCATCAAGGAGCTGGCGGTATCGTCGGGCTCCGCGTGCACCTCGGCCAGCCTCGAGCCCTCCTATGTCTTGCGCGCCCTCGGGCGAAACGACGAGCTGGCCCACAGCTCGATTCGGTTCACCCTCGGGCGCTTCACCACGGAGTCGGACGTCGATTTCGCGATCAAGCTGCTGACCGACAGGATCGGCAAGCTGCGCGCGATGAGCCCGCTCTGGGAGATGTACAAGGACGGCATCGACTTGAATTCGGTGCAGTGGGCGGCACATTAGGGTGCAGGCACGAGGTACGAGGCACCAGGCACTAGGCACTAGGCACTAGGAGAAGACCATGGCATACAGCGAAAAAGTCATCGACCACTACGAGAACCCGCGCAACGTCGGCTCCTTCCAGAAGGAGGAGCCGGGTGTCGCCACCGGCATGGTGGGCGCGCCCGCGTGCGGCGACGTGATGAAGCTCCAGATCAAGGTGGGTCCGGACGGGCGCATCCAGGACGCCAAGTTCAAGACCTACGGCTGCGGCTCGGCCATCGCATCGTCCTCGCTCGTCACCGAATGGGTGAAGGGCAAGACGCTCGGCGAGGCGGAGACGATCCGCAACACCCAGATCGCCGAGGAGCTGGCGCTGCCGCCCGTGAAGATCCATTGCTCCATCCTGGCCGAGGACGCGATCAAGGCGGCGATCGCCGACTACCGCAAGAAGTACGGTGAGGACGCCGCCAAGAAAGCGGCCGACTGATGGCGATCTCGCTCACCAACCGCGCGGCCGAGCACGTGACGCGCTACATCGCGAAGCGCGGCAAGGGGATCGGACTTCGCCTGGGCGTGAAGACCACCGGCTGCTCCGGGCTGGCCTACAAGCTGGAATTCGCCGACGCCGCCCAGCCCGGCGACGAGGAGTTCGAGTCGAACGGCGTCAAGGTGCTGATCGACCCGAAGAGCCTCGCCTACCTCGACGGCACCGAGCTCGACTTCGTGCGCGAGGGGCTGAACGAGGGCTTCAAGTTCAACAACCCGAACGAGAAGGATCGCTGCGGCTGCGGTGAGTCGTTCAACGTTTGAATGAGGGCGCGAACCATTTCGAGCTGATGGGTCTCCCGGTCGCCTTCGCGATCGACGGGGCGCGGCTCGAGCGTGGTTATCGCGACCTGCAGTCCCGCGTGCATCCGGACAAGTTCGCCGCCGCGTCCGGCGCCGAGAGGCGCGTGGCGATGCAATGGGCCGCGCGCGCCAACGAGGCCTACCGCACGCTGCGCGATCCCGTGGACCGCGCCCGCTACCTGCTGTCGCTGAAGGGGTTCGACACCGGCGAGGAGAGCAACACGGCGATGCCGCCGGATTTCCTCATGCAGCAGATGGAGCTGCGCGAAGCGGCCGCCCAGGCGCGCTCGGCGCGCGACGCGAAGGCGCTCGAGGGCCTGCGCCTCGCGCTGGCGGCGGGCCGCGACGACATGCTGCGTCTGCTCGCCCGTGCCCTGGACGCCGATCGCAACTACGACGCCGGCTGCTCGCTGGTGCGCAAGCTGCGCTTCCTGGAGAAGCTCGACGAGGACCTCGACGACGCGCTCGAATCGCTGCACGAGGAGGTGCGGTGAGCCTGCGGCCCGCCACTCGCCAGCGCATCGAGGACGCCCACCGGTTCAGCGCCTTCTACCGCGGCTATCTCGCCAACCACCTGCCGATGGCCCTGGTGGCGTTGGACGGCCTGGGCGCGGACGACGCGGCGATCGCGCGCTTCGACGCGGGGTACGCGCCCAAGCTCGAGCCGCTCGAGAGCCACGCAGAGTTCGCGCGCGTGGCGCGCGATTTCGGGCAGCGCATCGCGCGCGAGGGCCGCGATGCGGTCCTCGGCGCGGAAATCGACCGCCTCGCGGCCGCGCCGGCGAGCGGGGCGTTTCACGGCGCCATTCGCGCCGCGTACGCACTGGAAGCGGACCTCGATCGCGAGCTGGCCCATGCGCTCGCCTATTGGACTCTCGAGTTTGCGCCGCTGCCTGAGCCCGGCCCGTTCACCGGGACGCGATCGCCGCACGAGGTCCTCGCCTGCATCGGGCGCGATCGCCGCTTCTCGAAGCGGCGCTTCCCCGGCCGCAACATCGTCGAGCGCACGAGGAACGCCGCCGCCGATCCGGGCTTCGCCGCCCTCGTCGCCAGTGTCGATCCGGCGCAATTGAGCCTGCAAGCACTGGCCGGGGCGCTCATCCGCGCCTATGCGGCCTCGGGCGATTTCACCCTGCTCCACGGCGTGACGGGCACGCACGCGATGCGCCTGCTCGCGCCCCATGCTCGCGATCCGCGCCGCGCGCTCGCGCATCTGTGGCAGGCCCTCGTCGCCGCCTACCTGGGCGCAGGCAGCCCGGCGGTGGAAGGGTGGGGCGTGGAGGGCAGCGATGCGCTCTCCTGGGATTCGATTTGCGCACGGGCCGTGCACTGCGACGACGAGCATGACGTGAAGCTCGCGTATTCCTGCTTGCGCGAGGGCGCGCACTACCGGGACGACCAGTACCGCCGCGTGGCGAGCAGCCGAGTCTGCCATGCGCTCCGGGAATCGATGGCCTGCTAGCCATGGCACTGCTCCAGATCTCCGAGCCTGGCGAGTCCCCGGATCCGCACCAGCACCGGCACGCGGTCGGCATCGACCTCGGCACCACCCACTCGCTCGTCGGCACCGTGCGCAGCGGCTCGGCGCAGATCATCGCCGACGCGCAGGGGCGAGCCTTGCTCCCGTCGATCGTTCGCTACCTGCCCGACGGAAACGTGGTCGTCGGCGAGGACGCACGCTCCGCCCAGGCTGACGACCCCGCGAACACCATTGTTTCGGTGAAGCGCTTCATGGGCCGCGGCGTGGCCGACGTCGCCAGGTACGGGGCGTTGCCTTACCGCTTTCGCGGGGGGCCCGGCATGGTGGCCGTCGAGACCGTCGCGGGCGTGCGCTCGCCGGTGCAGGTCTCGGCGGAAATCCTGAAAGTGCTGCGCGACCGGGCCGAGCGCGCGCTGGGCGGGGAACTCTTCGGCGCGGTGGTCACGGTGCCGGCGTACTTCGACGAGGGACAGCGCGCGGCGACCAAGGACGCGGCCCGGCTCGCCGGCCTGAACGTCCTGCGGCTGCTGAACGAGCCCACGGCCGCGGCCATCGCCTACGGCCTCGATCACCAGAGCGAGGGGACCTTCGCGATCTTCGACCTGGGCGGCGGGACCTTCGACATCTCGATCCTCGAGCTCTCGCGCGGCGTGTTCGAGGTGCTCTCCACCAATGGCGATTCCGCCCTCGGGGGCGACGACTTCGACATGCTGATCGCCACGCACTGGCGCACCAGCCACCAGCTCGCCGATGCGAAGGGCGGCGACACGCGCCGGCTTCTCGCTGCGGCGCGGGTAGTGAAGGAGAAGCTCTCGGTCGCCGACGAGGCCGATGCGCACGTCACACTTTCCTACGGCCAGAAGGTGCACCTGCACCTGACGCGCCGGGAGTTCGAGCAGCTCTCGGCGTCCCTGGTGCACAGGACGCTGGGTCCGACGCGCAAGGCGCTACGCGACGCTCACTTGAAGGTGGGCGACATCGAGGGCGTGGTGCTGGTCGGCGGCGCCACGCGCATGCCCCACCTCCAGGCGGCGGTCCAGAAGTTCTTCGGCAAGCCGCCGCTGAAGGACCTCGATCCCGACCAGGTCGTGGCGCTCGGCGCGACGATCCAGGCCAACGTGCTCGCCGGCAACCGGACCGGCGACGACTGGCTGCTGCTCGACGTGATCCCGTTGTCGCTCGGGCTGGAGACCATGGGCGGCCTGGTCGAACGCGTGATCCCGCGCAACTCGACGATCCCGGTGGCGCGAGCCCAGGAATTCACCACCTTCAAGGACGGCCAGACGGCGATGTCGATCCACGTCGTGCAGGGCGAGCGCGAGCTGGTCTCGGACAACCGCTCGCTCGCGCGCTTCGAGCTGCGCGGCATCCCGCCGATGGTCGCGGGCGCCGCTCGCATCCAGGTCACCTACCAGGTGGACGCGGATGGACTGCTCTCGGTGTCCGCGCGCGAGAAGACCACCGGCGTCGAATCGTCCATTGTGGTGAAGCCTTCGTACGGATTGTCGGATGACGAGGTGGCGCGCATGCTCCAGGAGGGTTTCGTCCATGCCGAGGCGGATCGCGACGCCCGCGCCCTGGGCGAGCAGCGCGTCGAGGCCGAGGCCATGCTGGCGGCCGTGCGTGGCGCGCTTGCCAAGGACGGGGAGCTCCTCGATGAGCGCGAGCGCGCGGCCGTCGAGGCGAGCGTCGCCCAGCTCGACGCGGCGAGCGCCGGCGCCGACCACCGCGCGATCAAGGGCGCCATCGAGTCCCTCAACCGCGCAACCGACGCATTCGCCGCCCGGCGCATGGACCGCGCCATCTCCGGAGCGCTCACGGGCCGCAAGCTGGACGAGGTGGCCTCGAAATGACCCGTCTCACGGTGCTGCCGCACGAGGCGCTATGCCCCCAGGGCATGGTGATCGAGGCGGAGCCCGGAAAATCCATCTGCGATACGCTGCTCGAGCACGGCGTGGAGATCGAGCACGCGTGCGAGAAGTCGTGCGCCTGCACCACGTGCCACGTGATCGTGCGCGAAGGCTCCGCGTCGCTGGAGCCCGCGACCGACAAGGAGGATGACCTCCTCGACAAGGCCTGGGGGCTGGAGCTCACCTCGCGGCTGTCGTGCCAGGCGAGGGTCGACGGCGCGCCGCTGACCATCGAGATTCCCAGGTACACGCTGAACCAGGTGTCGGAGAGCAGGAAATGAAGTGGATCGACACGCGCGACATCGCCATCGCGCTCTACGACAAGTTCCCGGACGCGGATCCGACGAAGGTGAACTTCGTGGACCTGCGCAACTGGGTGATCGGCCTCGACGGCTTCGACGACGATCCGAAGCGCTCGGGCGAGAAGATCCTCGAGGCGATCCAGATGGCGTGGATCGAGGAAGCGCAGTAGCGGGCACTTTCCCCGTAACGAGCCTGCATACCGGCGTTGGGGTTCCGCGGTTTTGCGGCGAGGGCAACCAAGGCGTAGCATCCTCGATGGCCCTCCCAGGGCCTTTCGAGGAGAAAACGCCATGAGAACATGCACCGCGAGGTGTTGCGCCGCGCTGGTCGGGGCGCTGGGCATCCTGTTTGCGATCCCGGCAACCGCCCAGGCGCCCAACATCGAGAAGCTGAAGCAGATGAAGGTTTCCGGGACGGACCTGAACATTCCGCCCGTGCCCCAGTCGGGAGCCAACGCCGCGGCGATCCGCGAGAACCTGAAGCGGGTCAAGCTGCCGCCGGGCTTCAAGATCGAGCTCTATGCCATCGTGCCGGACGCCCGCCACATGGCAGTCGCCCCGTCGACCAACATGCTGTTTGTCGGAACGCGAAAAACCACGGTGTGGGCGGTGACGGACCGCAACAGCGACGGGGTGGCCGACGAGGTGAAGGCGTTCGCCCCCTCGCTCAAGTTCCAGGTGCCCAACGGGGTGTGCTGGACCCGGGACGGCTTCCTCATCGTCGTCGACCACAACCGGGTTCTCAACTTTCCGGCCGCGGAGTTCTTCTACGAGGGCCCGGACGTCGCCGTGATCGAGGTGGTGCCGCAAGGCAGGCTGATCCCGGTGGAGGAGGAGTCGTACAACCACGGCGCGCGCACCTGCCGCGTCGCCAAGGACGGCATGCTCTACATCACGCTCGGCCAGCCGTTCAACGTCCAGCCGCGGGAGAAGCTGAAGCTCTTCGACGAGGTCGGCATCGGTGGGATCGTGCGCATGAATCCCTTCGATGGTTCCAAGCGCGAGGTCTATGCGCGCGGCATCCGCAACTCCGTGGGGCTCGAGTTCAACCCGAAGGACAACACGCTCTGGTTCACCGATAACCAGACCGACGGCATGGGCGACGACATTCCCGCGGGCGAGATCAATCGCGCGACGCAGGCGGGCCAGTTCTTCGGCTACCCGTGGATCCAGGGGAAGACGCGTATCACGGAGTTCGGCTACGACAAGGACCCGTTGCCGCCGAACGTGACCAACCCTCAGGTGTACATGGATGCCCACGCCGCGGACCTCGGGCTCGCCTTCTACACCGGCAGGAAATTCCCGGCGAAGTACCAGGGCGGGCTCTTCAGCGCGCAGCACGGCTCGTGGAACCGCACGACGCCGATCGGCGCGCGCGTGATGTTCACGAGCCTGAAGGCTGACGGCACGGCCGACAAGACCGAGGTCTTCGCCGACGGCTGGCTCGATTCGGAGACGGGCCTCTATCGGGGGCGCCCGGTGGACGTGGCGATGATGAAGGACGGGTCCATGCTCGTGTCCGACGACTTCGCCGGCGCGATCTATCGCATCAGCTACGTCGGCGTTCCGGCGTCCCGATGAGGGGCATGCTCGAGAGCACGGGCTCCCTTCGCGGGGGCCTGTGCGCCGCTTTGCTTCTCGCGTGGGCGCCATCGGCCTTCGCGCAAGACGCCGCGCCGGGTCGCGCGAAGGCGCGGGCCTGTGCAATCTGCCACGGAGCGCTCGGGATCAGCTCGCAACCCGACGCGCCGAACCTGGCGGGCCAGCCCGAGATCTACCTGAGCGCGCAGCTCAAGGCGTACCGGAGCGGCAAGCGGACGCACGAGGTGATGAATGTGATTGCCAAGCCCCTGACCGACCTCGACATCGCGGAGCTCGCGGGCTGGTACGCGTCGATCGTCGTCGAGGCGAGGGAAAAGCGGTGAGACGCTGGAGCGTGGCCGCTGTCGCCGCGGCGGTCCTGCCCCTCGCCGCGCAGGAAGGAGTGGTGACGATCGGCGAGCCCCACGTGGTCACGGCCCCGCGCGGCGAGGCGCGCGCGTTCGACGCGCCGGCGGCGATTTCCGTCA
>JBKJYC010000077.1:0-5193 GCA_046715885.1 Usitatibacter sp. | reverse complement strand
ATCCTAGCGATGCAGGAAACTCTTGAAACAGCGCTCGCCGCCGACCAGGAGAAGTTGTTCTAGGTTTCCTGCGGTGTTCGTCCAGGCTTACATCCTTGAGCCGATAAGCTGGTAGCTTGGACGCTTGCCCAGGGCACTATTGTGCGCGTCCCACGTCGGACGTACCTGCGGCGCACGGTGGGTGACCGCCTTGAACCTCTGGGTTCAGGTTAGCGGCCTGGACGAACACCGCAGGAAATCCCGATGGCCTACTGGCTGATGAAGTCCGAGCCCGACGAGTTCTCGATCGACGACCTCGCCACGGCCCCCAAGCAGTCCACTCCCTGGTTCGGCGTGCGCAACTATGTCGCGCGCAACTTCATGCGCGACACGATGCGCATGGGCGATGGCGTGCTCTTCTACCACTCGAGCTGCGAGGTGCCGGGCATCTACGGGCTGGCGAAGGTCTCGAGCGCACCTTACCCGGACGACTCCCAGTTCCAGAAGAAGAGCCCGTACTACGATCCCAAGGCGAAGAAGGAAGAGCCGCGCTGGATGCTCGTGGACGTGAAGCTCGACCGCAAGACGCGCGCCCTGCCGCTCGACGAGATGCGGACCTACCCAGAGCTCGCGGACATGATGACGTTGAAGCGCGGCAATCGCCTGTCGATCACGCCGGTCACGCCCGCCGAGTGGAAGTTCATCACCAACCTGCTGAAATGAAATGCCGCTAGCCGAGCTCGCGGCCTACCTCGGCATCGGCGCCGTGGTGGGCTTCTTCGCAGGCCTGCTGGGCATCGGCGGCGGCATCATCATCGTCTCCAGTCTCGCATTGATGTTCGCCGCCCACGCGGGTTTTCCCCCGCAATACATCATGCATTTCGCCATCGGCACTTCGCTCGCCGCGATCATGGCGGGCGCGTGGTCGAGCTTCCGGACGCACCACCGCCACGGCGCGGTGGATTGGCCGATCGTGCGGCGGATGACCCCCGGGCTGCTGCTGGGTGTCCTGGGCGGTGTTGCGATCGCGCGCTTCGTGCCGACCGCCTTCCTCAAGTACTTCTTCCTGGCCTTCATGGCGTTCATGACGGCCATGATGGCCTTCAACATCCGCCCGAAGCCCGCGCGCGATCTGCCCGGGCCCGCGGGCCTCTGGTCGATGGCGCTGTTCATCGGCGCGGTCTCGAGCCTTTTCGGCGGCGGGGCCGCCGCCATCGGCGTGCCGTTCTTCACGTGGTGCAACGTGAATACGCACCGCGCCATCGGCACCTGCGCGGCGATGGGCTTCCCGCTTGCGATCGCGGGTACCGTCGGCTACGCGGTCGCGGGCTGGAGCCTGCCGGATCTGCCGCCCTGGAGCCTGGGCTTCGTCTACCTCCCGGCGTTCATCGGCATCTCCGCCACCAGCATCCTCACCGCGCCTTTCGGGGCGCGCCTCGCGCACAAGCTGCGCGGGGCCACGCTGCGGCGCATCTTCGCGCTCTTCCTCATCGCCATGGGGATCAAACTCGCCGTCTCGGTTTAAGTAAACGGGGTCAGGGTAGAAATATCCTCGGCGAGCTACCGCTCGCAAAGATATTTCTACCCTGACCCCGTTTATTCGTTTACTTGTTCCAGCGGAGCATGAGGGTCTTGAAGAGGTCGACGGACTGCACGATGCGCTCCATCGAGCACCACTCGTCGGTCTGGTGCGCGAGCTTCGGCTCGCCGGGACCGAGGATGACGGCGGGCGGGCCGCCGAAGCCGCGCTTCAGGTCGGCGCCGTCGGTGGAGAAGGTGATGGTCTTCGGCGTGGGGCGATCCTCGAGGAGCGGCGTGCACGCCGCGAAGACCTCCTGCACCCACTCGTTCGCGGGCTCGGTGTACAGCGGCGGGGTGTCGACGATCTTGCGCACGCGGGCGCCGCGCGGGCCCAGGAGCGATTCGAGCGAATGGCACAGGTGCCCGTGATCGATGCCCGGCACGGTGCGCGTGTCGACGGTGATCTGCGCGCGATCGGGCACGGAGTTGGTGTTCAGGCCGCCGTGAATGGTGCCGACGTTCATCGTCGGCGCCCCCATCACGCCATGGTGCTTCACCGGGAACTCGAAACGCTCGAGGTCCCCGATCACGCGTGCCATCTTGAGGATGGCATTGTCACCGACCTCGGGCATCGAGCCGTGCGCGGTGACTCCGGTGGTCTCGATCTCGAACCAGCACAGGCCCTTGTGGCCGACGTAGGGGTAGTTCGCCGTGGGCTCGGCCACGACGATTGCGCCGGCGCGTGGCAGCAGCTTGTGGTCCGCGAGGAAGCGCGCGCCTTCGCAGCCGATCTCCTCGCCCGCGGTGATCACCAGCACCAGGCCGGGGCCCTTCGCGAGCCCGGGCGCCAGCTCGACGGCCGCGGCCACGATCGCGGCGATGCCGCTCTTCATGTCGGTCGAGCCGCGGCCGTACACGCGGTCGCCATCGGTCTCGCCGGCGAAGGCATCCTTCGTCCACGCCGCCGCCCCGAGGGGCACGGTGTCGATATGACCGGTAAAGCAGATCGGGGGGCGCGCATCGTCGCCGCCGATCTCCGCCACCAGGCTGGTCCGCGACTCGGCGAACTCGTGGTAGGCCACGCGAAATCCCGCGGCCTCGAGCATCGCGCCCAGGTGCCGCGCGCACGCGCGCTCCATGCCGGGCGGATTGATGGTGTTGAAGCGCAGCAACTCGCGCGTGAGCGCGCGGGGATCGAGGCGTGCGGTCATGCAGCGATCATCTCACGCGGCGGCACGCGAGCGCTTGCGCCGGCGCCGCGCCCAGTAGTTGAGGCACTCCACCAGAACGGAGAACGCGAGCGAGAAGTACAGGTAACCCTTGGGGATGTGGAAATGCAGCCCGTCGGCCACCAGGAACACGCCGATCATGAGCAGGAAGGACAGCGCCAGCATCTTCACGGTCGGATGGGTCGAGACGAAATTCGACAGCGGCGTCGAGGCCACCACCATGATCACCATGGCGATCACCACCGCCACGACCATCACCCAGAGCTCGTCGACCATGCCCACGGCGGTGATCACCGAGTCGAGCGAGAAGACGATGTCGAGGATCGCGATCTGCACGATGATGGCGCCCAGGGTGGCGGATTTCACGCGTGGACCCGTTTCCCCGGCCTCCGCCTCCACCGCGTTGTGGATCTCGTGGGTGGCCTTGACCAACAGAAAAAGGCCGCCGGCGATGAGGAGGATGTCGCGCCAGGAGATCGCGAGGTTCACCACCGTGAACAGCGGCTGGGTCAGGGTGACGATCCACGCGAGCAATGCCAGCAGGATCATGCGCGAGACGAGCGCCAGCGCCAGGCCCGCCTTGCGCGCCAACGGACGCTGCTTCTCGGGCAGGCGGTTGGTGAGGATCGCGATGAACACCAGGTTGTCGATGCCCAGCACGATCTCCAGGCCGGTGAGCGTGACGAGCGAGAGCCAGATCGCGGGATCCGAGATCCAATCGAAAGTGAAGAATTCCACGGTGGATTGCCTTTGCGCGGAGACGGTTTATTCTTGCCGATCATCGGGAGGAGCGAGATTGAGACAGGGGATTTGCGCGGTCGTTGCGGCTGTGCTGCTGGCGGCCACGGGCGCCGCGGCGCAGGACTACGAGCGCGAGAAGCGCTGGGCCGAGGAGGTCGTTCCCGGCCTGGTCGTGGGCGAGGCGGCGTGGCTGGAGAATTCCCGGGGGCGCAAGTTCCTGGGTATCTACGCGCCCGTGAGGGATGCCCGGTTCGCGCTCGTGGTCGTGCACGGGGTAGGACTCCACCCCGACCACGGGATGATCGGCGTGCTGCGTTCGCGGCTGACCGACCTCGGCCATACGACGCTCTCCATCCAGATGCCGGTGCTGGGCACGGACAAGGGCCCCGAGGACTACTACCCGGCGCTTTTCCCGGAAGCCGCGGATCGCATCGGGCGCGCCGCCGAGTGGATGCGCGCTCGCGGGCATGATCGTGTCGTGCTGGTCACCCACAGCATGGGCGCGTGGATGGCGAACGAGTATCTCGCCGCGGCGCCCCAGTCGCCCTACGTCGCGTGGGTCTGCATGGGCCTCACCGGGGGATTCAACTGGCGCACCTATTTCAGCACCCGTCCGATCCTCGACATCTACGGCGAGCTGGACCACCCGCTCTCGGTGGACGCCGCGTGGCGCCGCCGCGTGGCCCTCGCCACCACGGAGGCGCGCTCGCGGCAAGTGATGATCGCCGGGGGGGACCACTTCTACGCCCGGCGCGAGGCCGCGCTCGCGATGGCGATCGACGAGTGGCTACGTCAGTCGTTTTAGCGCTTCGGCGTACTTTTCGGAGGTCTTGCGGGCGATGTCCGCGGGCACCGGAGGGGCGGGCGGCTTGCGCTCGAAGCCGACGGAATCGAGCCAGTTGCGGATGTACTGCTTGTCGAAGCTCTCGGGGCTCGAGCCCTCGCGCCAGGTGTCCGCGGGCCAGAAGCGCGACGAGTCGCGCGTGAGCGCCTCGTCGATCAGGTGCAGCTTTCCGGCCGCGTCCACGCCGAACTCGAACTTCGTGTCGGCGATGATGATGCCGCGCGTGAGCGCATAGTCCGCCGCGGTGCTGTAGAGCTTCACCGCGATGTCGCGCACTTCCCGCGCGCGCTCCGCGCCGACGATCTGCGCCATGCGCTCGAACGGGATGTTCTCGTCGTGCAGCCCCGCCTCGGCCTTCGTGGCGGGCGTGAAGAGGGGCTGGGGCAGCTTCGCCGCGCGCTTTAGGCCCGCGGGCAGCTTGATGCCGCAGACGGCGCCGGTTTCCTGGTACTCCTTCCAGCCGCCGCCTTCCAGGTAGCCGCGCACCACGGCTTCCACCGGCAGGGGCTTCAACTTCTTCACGACCAGCGAGCGGCCGCGCACCTGCGCGCGCTCCTCGGGGGCCACCACGCTTTCCGGATCCACGCCGGTGAGCTGGTTCGCGACCATCCCGGCGAACTTCGCGAACCAGAAGTTCGAGAGCTCCGTGAGGATGCGTCCCTTCCCCGGAATCGGCGTGGGCAGCACCACGTCGAACGCGGACAGGCGGTCGGTAGTGACCACGAGAAGCCGGTCCTCGCCTACCGCATAGATGTCGCGCACCTTGCCGCGCGCGACCAGGGGAAGGGTGCGGATCGAGGTCTCGAAGACCGGGGGCTCCACGGAAGTCGACTCTGACCCGGGTTTTCGATCAGGCAGCCTTCTTCTCCTGGTCCCGGT
>JBKJYC010000076.1:0-7203 GCA_046715885.1 Usitatibacter sp. | reverse complement strand
GTGGCGCCCTCGATCTCGCGCTCCACCATGAAGCACACATCGACGTCGTCGAACACCACCAGCTTCGAGCCGCCGCGCCGATAGCCCTGCACGCGGCGATCCTCATCAACGGTGTCCACGAAAGCCTTGGCGACCGCAGCGGTGAGCGACACGCCGCCGATGCGCTCGCGCATTCCGGTGACGTCGGCTTCGAGCAGCAGGTGGATCAGGTTCTTGCGCCGGCCCTCGGCGAGGATGTCCGCGATCACGGCGCGCAGCCGCGGGTAGGGCTCCTCCCGGTGGGGCGGGGGCGGACTGCGAAGGAATTGCAGCAGCTCGGCCACGACCGCGGCGAGCCGACCTACCACTTGAAGCCGAACTCCGCGACTACGAAGCCGTTGGTGAGCTTGCCCAGCTTCGGCGCGCCGGAAACGTTCAGCACCAGGCCCTCGTCCGCGCCGAAGCGGATCTTCGGCAGCGGGAAGCAGATGAACTGGCGCTCGTTGGAGAAATAGGCGCGCCCCTTGGACTGGCACTGCAGGCTCACCGCCGGGCGCACGTAGGCGAAGCCGTAGTCCTCGTGCGTGACGTCCGAGAACACCGAGTACGCGCGCAGCCGGTAGGAGTCCACGTAGGTCGCGAACCCGTTGTCGAAGCGCCACTTCCCGAAGGGATAGGTGCGCGCATAGCCGAAGTACTTCATGTTCCCCTGGTTGGTCTCGGGCGTGGGCTCCAGGTGGTTCACGTAGCCGTAGAAGTAGGCGGTGTTTCGCGCCTGCGGGAAGGCCTCGGGCGCGGCGGCGAGCAGCGCCACCAGGGCGAGGGCGGCCGGCGGTTTCACGGCGACGGGCGTTGCGCCAGCTCGGCCAGCAGGCGCACCGTCTCGCGGATCTGCGCCTCGGTGTGCTGGCAGGACATGAAGAAGCGAAGGCGCGCGGACTTCTCGGGCACGGCGGGGTAGAGGATCGGCAGCACGTTGACACCCTGCTGGAACAGCGCCGCGGAGAGTCGCGCGGCCTTCAGCGAGCTGCCGGTGATCGCGGGGATGATGGCGAGCCCGGTGCTGGTGCCGGTGTCGACGCCCGCCGCGCGCGCGAGCTCCAGGAAAAGCGCGCCGCGCGCCTGCAGCGTGGACACGCGGTCGGGCTCGCGCTGCATGCAGTCGAGCGCCGCGAGCGCGGAGGCCGCCACCGGCGGCGGCATTCCCACGCTGTAGAGGAAGCCGGGCGCGAAGAACTTGAGATGCTCCACCAGCGCGGTCTCGCCGGCGATGTAGCCCCCGCACCCGGCGAGCGCCTTGCTGAGCGTGCCCATCCAGATGTCCACGTCCGCCCCGTCGAGCCCGAAGTGCTCGCGGATGCCCAGCCCGCCCGCGCCCATCACGCCGAAGGAGTGGGCCTCGTCCACCATGAGGAAGGCGCAGTGCTTGCGCTTCAGCTCGACGAAGCGCGGCAGGTCCGGGTAGTCGCCGTCCATGCTGTAGATGCCCTCCAGCACGATCAGCACGCGCTCGAAGTGGCGGCGCTGCTCGGAGAGGATCGCGTCCAGCGCCGCCCAGTCGTTGTGCGGGAAGGGCAGCAGCCGGGCGCCCGACAGCACAATGCCCTGCAACGCGCTGTTGTGGATGAGGTCGTCGTGCAGCACCAGGTCCTTGGGGCCGAAAAGATACCCGATGGTCGTCACGTTGGTCGCATGCCCGCTCACGAAGACGACCGCGTCGTCGACGTCGTGGACCTCGGCGATCGCGCTCTCGAGCTCGCGGTGGATGTCGCGCTCCCCGGAGACCGGGCGGCTCGCCGAGACCGAGGTCCCGTAGCGGTCGATCGCGTGCTTGGCGGCGGCGGCGACGTCCGGATGGCCCGACAGGCCGAGGTAGTTGTAGCTGGCGTAATTGATGTACTCGCGCCCGTCGATGCGCGTGGTGGCGCCCGCGATGCCCTCGTGGCGCTTGAAGAACGGGTTGGCGATGCCCAGCCGCGCCGCGCCGTCATTGATGATGCGCAGCTGCTGGTAGCCCGGGTGCAGGTGGAAGCGGTAGTACTGCTCGGGCACGTTGTGCGCCCGCGCCGAGGTGCGTGACGGCGCCTCGACCGTGCCGCCCTGCTGCGCATGGCGAAGACGGCGCTCCAGCGCCTGCTGGATCAGCTTCTCCTTGATCTGGGCCGTGAGCCCCGGCAGCGTCTTCTTCATCACCTCAGTGGATCATCTTCTTGCCGCCGTTGCGGCCGCTCGCCTCGAGCTCCTCGGCGAAGCGCGCGATGCTCTCGGGCGTCACGTCGGCCTCGTGCTGCTGCACCACCTGCGTCACCTCGGCCACCGTGGCGTTGTCGGCTGCCGGCTGGGCGTCCTCGGTCTTGCGCAGCATCGCGATGATGCGCTCGGCCAGCCCCGCGATCGTCGGCATGTCGCCCAGAGCCATCACCGGCAGGCGCACGCCGAAGCGCGCCTCGATGGCCGTGACCAGCTCCACGCCCATCAGCGAGTCCAGCCCGATGTCGAAGAGCGAGCGCGTGGCATCGATCTTCTCCGCCGATACGCGCAGGATCTCGCCCACGTCGCTCTTCATCATCTCGATGAAGGTCGCGCGCAGCTCCGCCTCCGGCAACTCCGCCAGCAGGCGATGGATGTCTTCGGCACCGCTGTCGGCCACCTCGCCCTCGCCGGCCAGGCGTGCCAGCTCGGCGAACTTCGGCGCGCCCGCGCTGGGCAGGAAGCGCGACAGCGCCCGCCATTCGAATTCGAGCACGCCCAGCCCGGGGTGATCGGCGAGGAGCAGGCTTTCCAGGGCCTCGAGGGCGACGGCGGAAGTCAGCGCCGCGCCGCCCATGCGGCCCTGCAGCGAGTCCTTGATCTTCTCGTTGCGCGCCAGGAAGCCGGCGTCCTCGATGGCGCCCCAACGCACGCACGTGGCCGGCAGTCCCTGGGCACGGCGCTGGCGCGCGAGCGCCTCGAGCCAGGCGTTGGCCGCGACGTAGTTGCCCTGGCCGGGATTGCCGAACAGTGTCGCCGCCGAGGAGAACAGCACGAAGAACTCGAGCGGCAGGCCGGCGCTCACCTGGTGCAGGTACTGGGCACCCAGCACCTTGGGCGCCAGCACGCGCCGGATCTTCTCGGCATCGAGCGTGCGGATCAGGCCGACGTCGTACACCGCCGCCGAATGAACGATCCCGCGCAGCGGCGGCATCTTCGCGGCGATCTCGCGCATCAGCGCCGAGAGCGCCCTCCAATCCGTCACGTCGCACGCCGCGGCGAGGACCTCCACGCCCTGCTCGCGCAGGCGCGCGATGGCCGCGCGCGCTTCCTCCGACGTGGGGCCGGAGAGGCTGATGAGGGCCAGGTGGCGCGCGCCCCGCGCCGCCAGCCATTCGGCGGTCTTCAGGCCGAAGCCCGCGAGGCCGCCGGTCACCAGGTAGGACGCGTCCGCGGGCAGCGCGAAGGGCTGCGGCGCCGAGCGCGCGGCCGCGTGGGCCTGGCGAATGCCGTTGCGATACGTCACCACGACCTTGCCGATCTGCTTCGCCTGCTGCATGTAGCGGAACGCGTCGATGGCGTCGTCGGCATCGAAGGCCTGGTAGGGCAGGGGATGCAGCACGCCGATCTCGAAGAGGGCGATCACCTCGGCGAAGAGCTCGCGCGTGAGGTCCGGGCGCTCCTGCATCAGCTGGTCGGCGTCGATGCCGAAGTAGCTGATGTTGTTGCGGAACGGGCGCAGCCCGATCTTGGTGTTCTCGTAGAAGTCCTGCTTGCCCAGCTCGAGGAAGCGCCCGAAGCGCTTCAACACGCGCAGGTTGCGGTTGATCGCCTCGCCAGCGAGCGAGTTGAGCACGACGTCCACGCCCTGGTCCGAGGTCTGCGCGAGGATGTCGTCGGCGAAGGCGAGCGAGCGCGAGTCGTAGATGTGGTCCACGCCCAGCATGCGCAGGAAGTCGCGCTTCTCGTCGGAGCCCGCGGTGGCGTAGATCTCGGCGCCGATCCATTTCGCGACCTGGATGGCGGCCAGGCCCACGCCGCCGGCGGCGCCGTGGATCAGCACCTTCTCGCCTTCCTGCAGCTTGGCCAGGTGGTGCAGCGAGTAGTAGGCGGTGAGGAACGTGCACGGGATCGTGGCCGCGGCCTCGAAGGAGATTCCCGGCGGCATCAGCGCGATGGCGCTGGCGGGCGTCACCAGGCGCGTGCTGAAACTCGACGCGGCGAAGCCCAGCACTGCGTCGCCGGGCGAGAAGCGCCCGGCTGCCGCGCCCGCGCGGCGCACGACGCCGGCGAACTCGATGCCCAGGGTCGGACCCGCGAAGCCGCCCTCGATCGCCTCGTCGGACAGCAGGCCGAGGGCGAACATCACGTCGCGGAAATTCAGGCCGGTGGCGCGCACGTCGATCTCGACCTCGTCCTCGCGCAGCTCGACGGCCGCATGCTCCTCCCAGCGCAGGTTGCGCAGCTGGCCGGGGAACTGGAAGGCGAGGCGAAGGGTGGGCGCATCCGCGTCGGCGACCGCAGCGGCGACGGGCGCGGGACGCGGCTCCAGCCGCAGGCGCGGCGCGTAGCGCTCACCCGAGGCGGTGATCACGACCTCGAGCTCCTCGTCGGGCTGCTCCAGCTCGCGGTCGAGCGCGGCGACCACGAGCTTCAACGCCGCCGGATCCTCGAGATCGACCAGGCGCACGGTGCAGCCCGAGGCCTCGTTCATCAGCGCGCGGCCGAAGCCCCACAGCGCGGCATCGACGATCGCCGCGCCGGAGCGGGCGGGCCTGCCGCGGCGCACGGGCAGCAGGTCGCTCGCGGCACCACTGGTCACGATCCAGCAAGCCGTGGCGGTCAGCGTGGCCGCGCACGCCTGCACCAGCGCGGCCACGCTGGCGCAGCGCTCGACCTGGGCGGCGAGCATCGCCGAGGGCTCCGCGTCCTCGGCCGTAGCGCCGAGGCCCGCGAGGTGCACGATGCCGTCCAGCTTGCCGACGCTCGATCGCGCGTGGCGCAGCAGCGACTCGATCTGGGCCGCATCCCCGGGGCAGGCCTGGGTCACGCGGTCACCGCGCGCCTGCAGCTTCTTCGCCAGCGCGTTGGCGAGGCGCGCGGAGTAGCCGCTCTCGTTGGCGAGCACGATCCAGTTGCGCGAGTACACGCGCGGCGGTGGCGAGAGCGCGGCGCCCGAGTCCGGCGTGCGCGCGAGCAGCAGGTAGGGCCCGGAGAGCGTGTCGGGAGAGAGCTGGAGCGGCGGCGAGGCGGCCAGGCCCAGCTGTTGCAGATGCTGGTGCCAGAACTGCAGCGGCCGCTGGCTGGAGAGCCACTCGCCGTCGGCGGGCTCGAACCAGCCTTCGCGATACGCGCCGAACACGAAGTCGATCCAGCGCGAAGGGTGCAGGGCCACGAAGACGAGCGTGCCCCCGGGTGCCAGGCGCGAGCGCGCGTATTGGATCGCGCGCGTCGCGTGCTGCAGCGACATGAAATCCGCGGTGACGACGGCGAGCTGCGCGTGGAACGCATTGGCGGACGCCCCGGTCTCGCCGGAAGCGCCCTCGATGAGCCCGGCCTCGACGCCGGGAAAGCGCTCGAGCAGGCGCCGTGCTTCCTCGACGGCCGCGGGCGTTCCGCCCGCATAGCGATAGTCGCAGCGGTTGAAGTCGAGCGAGGCGCAGACGTCGGTTGCGAACGACGGGGCGCCCTCGCTCACCTCGAGGATCGACAGGCGGCGGCCTTCGGGCAGATGGGAGAGCGCTTGCGCGATCACCTCGCGCACCGCGCGGCCGATGCGCCGGTGGCCGTCGGCGCCAAGCACCTGGCGCACCAGCTCCGCGCGCAGCGACTCGGACGGGCGCAGCGGCGGTGGGGCGACAGCGGCGGCGTCGATGATCGCCCCCAGGTGCATGCCGGCGCGGCCCACCGCGTGGACGATCTGGAAATAGTCGGGGTAATCGGCGACGAGTCGAATCCAGATGTCCTGCGCCGAGGCTTCGCCTTCCGCGTCCCGGAGGATGCGCCAGCCGTCTTCCAACGGCTCGATGGAGCGGTCCTCGCGGGCGAGCGCCAGCAGGTGGTCCAGGTAGGCCGCGATCTCGGGCGCGACCATGTGGCGCGACAGCACGGCGGCATCCGGGATGTGGTGGCCGTCGCCGGAGAACCTGCGCAGCGCCTGCAGCGTGAAGCGGCTGCAGAGGCTGTCCAGCAGCGGATCGACCTCCTCCGAATAGCGGCGGTGCGTGCCCTTCAGGGCGGCGCGCCGGACCACGACGGCGAGCGCGGCGTGCACCGCCTCGAAGTCGATCGCGGAAACGTGCCCGTTGGCGAGGGGATGGGGCTTGGGCGTGCCCTGGCAGGCGAGGAAGCGCAGGCGGTCGGCGGGGCCGCGGCGCAGGCTGATGCGGCGGAAGCGCGCGTCTTTCACCACCGCGATGGTCTCGCCGTCGGCGTCGAAGAGGCGGAACTCGGCGGTGAGCGAGTGCGGGCTGCGGCGCACCAGCGTGGCACTGGCGAGCAGCGGGACGGACTTGCCGGCACGCAGGAGGATGCGACCCATCTTCACGGGCACGAACGCGATGCCCTGGTGCAGCGCCGCGTCCTCCTTCAGCAGCTGGATGATGAGCTGGAACGCGCAGTCGAGGAGCGCGGGATGCAGGTGCGCGGTGGACAGCTCCGCCTCGACCGCCTCGGGAGCGTGAAGCAGCGCGAGGGCGCGACCGCCCTGCACCCAGCCGCGATCGATGCAGCGGAACGCGGGGCCGTAGGCGAGGCCCGCGGCGCGCGTGAGCACCTCGTGGCTGGCCGCATCGAAATCGGGCTCGCGCTCGGGCAGGACCGGGACATCGGGACTCGTGCCGGGATCGAATGGCTCGCGCAACACGCGCGCGCAGGCGTGCAGCGTCCACGGGTCCTCGCTGCCGTGCTCGCGCGCCATGACGGTCAGGGCGCCGTCGTCGGGCGCGATCGCCACGCGCACCAGGCGCGTCTTGCCCTCCTCGAGGAGCAGGGGGGCGAGGATCTCCAGCTCCTCGATCTCGACGCGCTCGTCCGGATGCCACTGGAGCGCGGCGGCGAGGGCGAGCTCGGCGAACGCGGAGCCCGGCAATACGGTCGCCTCGCCGACGACGTGGTCGGCGAGCAGCGGAAAGAGCTTGGTGTCGAGCCGGTTCTCCCACGTTGGATCGGGCGTCGGCAGGCGGTAGCCGAGCAGCGGATGCACCTGGCGGCGCTCCAGCAGGCGCATCGACTGCGCCGTCACCGGATGCCAAT
>JBKJYC010000075.1:0-2525 GCA_046715885.1 Usitatibacter sp. | reverse complement strand
CGATCGTGCCGGTGTACTCGGGATAGACGTCGATGGAGCCGGAGCGCAGAGCCTCGAACAGGATGGCGGTGTTGCCGAGGCCGGGCCGATGCTCGGCGCGGGCGCCGGAGCGCACGACCGCCTGCGTGGCGATCTCGCCCAGCACATACGACTCGGTGAAGCGCTTCGAGCCGACGCGCAGCGATTCCTGCGCGGGCGCGGCGCCGCAGGCGAACGTGATCGCGAGCCCCGCGGCGAGCCGCCCGCGCCCGCGGCCGGTCACTTGGGAAGGCGCGATTCGATCAGGCGGGCCACGGTTTCCGTGCGCGCCTGCGTCACTTTGGAATCGGAAGCCGGGGCCATCACGACGCGCACGATGTGCTTGCCCTTGCGGAAGAAGAGCTCGTGCTTGGAGTTGAGCCAGAAGCCGCCGTCGCCGATCTCCACCGGCTTCACCGAGGTGCGGTAGATCTTCTGCAGGTTTTCCGCCTCGACGTCGAGCTCCGCCTTCGGCAGCTTGGCGATGCGCACCTCGGTCGTGAGCACCGCGTTCTGCTTGCTGTCGAGGAAGGAGCATTCCTGCCCGCTGCGGGTCGTGTGCGAGCGCTTCTTGTTCGCGGGCACGTTGGCGATGGCGTTGACCTCTTCCATCTTGATCAGCTCGCAGGGATCGACCTGCGCGAGCGCGGCGGCGGGAAAAAGAAGGGCGAAAACGGCGGCGAAGCGAACGGTAGTCATCATGGGGTCCCGTGGATGGCAGGCCCCATTTTAGTACGTCGCACGGCCTCCGGAGAGATCGAAGACCGCGCCGGTGGAGAAAGAACACTCCTCGGTGCACAGCCAGCCCACGAGAGCGGCGATCTCGTCGACCTCGCCGAAGCGTCCCATCGGGATCTTGGAGAGCATGAAGTCGATGTGCGCCTGCGTCATCTGGCTGAACATGCCGGTCTTCACGGCCGCGGGCGTCACGCAATTCACGCGCACCCCGGTGGCCGCGAGCTCCTTGCCGAGCGACTTGGTGAGCGAGATCACGCCCGCCTTCGAGGCGCTGTACGCGCTCGCGTTGGGGTTGCCCTCCTTGCCCGCGACGGAGGCGATGTTCACGATGCGCCCGTAATCCTTCTCCAGCATGTGCGCCGCCAGCGCCTTGTTGCAGAGGAAAACGCCGGTCAGGTTGATGTCGAGGACCTGCTTCCAGTCCTCCACCGGGTAGTCCCAGGTCTTCACGTTGGGACCGGTGATGCCCGCGCTGCACACCAGGATGTCGATCTTCTTCAGCTCCCTCACGGCCGCGTCGCGGGCGCGCTGCACCTGCGACTCGTCGGCCACGTCGAGCTGCGCCGTGTGCGTGCGCGCTCCGAGGGTCTCGGCGGAGGTCTGCAGCGCCACTGGCGCGCGGTCCCAAAGGCTCACGCGCGCGCCGCTCTGGATCAGCCGGCGCGCGATGGCGAGTCCGATGCCGGACGCGCCCCCGGTGACGACGGCGTTGCGGCCCTTCAAATCGAGCTTGTTCATGAAGATGGATCCCACCTGCGTGGGGACGGCGTTGAGCGCTTTGGCGGAGGACGCCAAGCATAACGCCGAATTGGCCTGACCACTTGACCAAGCCGCGACGGGCCCGTACCCTCGGCCAAAAGCAGGTCCAGAGGAGTTCCCCGATGGCAGGTCCTCGCAAGCGACGGAGCCAGGAATGGTTCGGCCGCGGCGGCAAGATGGGCTACATCTACCGCTCGTGGGTGTAGAATCGCGGTATCCCGCAAGATCAGTTCGACGGCCGCCCGGTCATCGGGATCTGCAACACCTATTCAGAGCTCACCCCGTGCAATTCGCACTTCCGCACGCTCGCCGAGCACGTGAAGACCGGCGTGTGGGAAGCGGGCGGCTTCCCGCTCGAATTCCCCGTCATGTCCCTGGGCGAGACGCTGCTGCGGCCCACCGCGATGCTGTATCGGAACCTGGCGAGCATGGACGTCGAGGAGTCGATCCGCGGCAATCCGATCGACGGCGTCGTGCTGCTCATGGGCTGTGACAAGACCACGCCCGCGCTGCTGATGGGCGCGGCCAGCGTGGACCTGCCTACGATCGGCGTCTCCGGTGGGCCGATGCTCACGGGCTGGTACCGGGGTGAACGCATCGGTTCGGGCACGCACGCGTTCTCGCTCTCCGAAGACCTGCGCGCTGGCCGCATCACGCAGGAGGAGTTCCACGAGGCCGAGACCTGCAACCACCGCTCGGCCGGCCACTGCATGACCATGGGCACGGCCTCGACGATGGCCAGCATGGTCGAGGCGCTCGGCGTGGGACTGCCGGGTAACGCCGCATGGCCCGCGGTGGACGCGCGACGCAACCTGGTCGCGCGCGCGGCGGGGCGGCGCATCGTCGAGTTGGTGAAGAAGGACGCCATCCTCTCGAAGATCCTCACGCGCGAGGCGTTCGAGAACGCGATCCGCGTGCTCGCCGCGCTCGGCGGCTCGACCAACGCGGTCATCCACCTCATCGCCATCGCACGGCGCATCGGCGTCAAGCTCGATCTCGACGACTTCGAC
>JBKJYC010000074.1:0-2865 GCA_046715885.1 Usitatibacter sp. | reverse complement strand
TTCGACAAGCGCGACAGTGCCGCGGGCACGCCCAAGGCGCGCGTCATCGACACGGCTTTCACCTGGGGCAACGACCGGCCGCCGCGCACGCCGCTCTCCGAGACCGTGCTCTACGAGCTGCACGTCGGCGGCTTCACCAAGCTGCATCCCGACGTTCCCCCGGCGCTTCGCGGCACCTACGCCGGCCTCGCCTGCGAACCCGTGATCGACCACCTGAAGCGCATCGGCGTTACCGCGGTCGAACTGCTGCCCATCCATGCGTTCGTCGACGACCGCCCGCTCGTGCAGCGCGGGCTGCGCAACTACTGGGGCTACAACACGATCGGCTTCTTCGCACCCGAGAACCGCTACGCCCTCGCCGATCCCGTGAGCGAGTTCAAGGCCATGGTGCGCGCCCTGCATTCGGCCGGCATCGAGGTGATCCTCGACGTGGTCTACAACCATACCGCGGAGGGCAACGAGCTGGGTCCCACGCTCGCCTTCCGCGGCCTCGACAACGCCTCCTACTATTCGCTCAAGCCCGACCAGCCGCGGTTCTATGAAAACTTCTCCGGATGCGGAAACACCTTCGACCTGCGCAACCCGCGCACGCTGCGGCTCGTGGCCGACTCCCTGCGCTATTGGGTGAACGAGATGCACGTGGACGGCTTTCGCTTCGACCTCGCCACCGCGCTCGCGCGCGAGACCCACGGGTTCGACCCGTGCGGGGGGTTCCTGGACGTGATCGGCCAGGACCCGGTGCTCTCGACGGTGAAGCTGATCGCCGAGCCCTGGGACATCGGGCCGGGCGGCTACCAGGTGGGCAGCTTCCCGCCCGGGTGGTCGGAATGGAACGACCAGTACCGCGATACGATGCGCGCCTATTGGAAGGGCGACGGCGGCCTGATCGGCGACTTCGCGCGTCGCCTGACCGGCTCTTCGGACCTCTACGGCCCGCACACGCGCGGCCCGTTCGGGAGCGTGAACTTCATCACCGCCCACGACGGGTTCACGCTGCACGACCTGGTGTCGTACAACGAGAAGCACAACGAGGCGAACGGCGAGGAAAATCGCGACGGCACCACCAACAACGTCGCGTGGAACCACGGCGCCGAGGGGCCCACCGACGACGCGCAGATCACGCAGCTGCGCGAGCGCCAGAAACGCAACTTCCTCGCCACCCTCCTGCTCTCGCAGGGTTTGCCGATGCTCCTGGGCGGCGACGAGATGGGGCGCACGCAGAACGGCAACAACAACGCCTATTGCCAGGACAACGAGCTCGCATGGGTCCACTGGGACCGCACCGAGGCGGCGGAAAAGCTCACCGCGTTCGTGGAGCGCCTGGTGCGCATCCGCCACGAGCATCCCCTCTTCCGGCGGCGCGAGTTTTTCCACGGCCGCAAGCCCAATGACGGGAAGTACGACATCGCGTGGCTGCAGCCCAGCGGCGTGGAGATGACCGAGGACGAATGGAACAAGGACTTCGCGCGCAGCCTGGGCGTGCACCTCTTCGGTGACGCCATCGAGGACGTCGATACCCGCGGCAAGCCGATGCGCGACACCAACTTCGTGATGCTCTTCAACGCCCACCACGACGTGGTGCCGTTCAAGCTGCCGGCGGCCTCGGACGGCCAGGCGTGGTACGTCGAGATCGACACCGCCCTCGATTCCGGGCTGCCGCCGGGGATGTCGCCCGGGACCTACGACCTGCAGGGCCGCTCGCTGGTCCTGCTGCGCCAAGCGCCCGCGCAGCGATGAGGCGGGCGCATGCCATGCCCTTCGGCGCGGAGCTCTCGGCCGACGGCGTGGCGCGCTTTCGCGTGTGGGCGCCGGCGGCGAAGCGCGTGGAGATCGATTTTCCCAAGGGGCCGGAGCCCCGCACGCTCGCCATGGCGCGCGCCGGCGACGGCTGGTTCCAGGCGGTGCAGCCCGGACTTCCCGCCGGGACGCTCTACGCCTTCCTCGTCGATGGGCGCGAACCGGTACCCGATCCCGCTTCGCGCTTCAACCCGATGGACGCCGGCGGCCCGAGCGCGCTGGTCGATCCGCGCGCCTTCGACTGGCCCGACTCCCACTGGACCGGGCGCCCGTGGCACGAAACGGTGGTCTACGAGATGCACGTGGGCACCTTCACGCCGCGCGGCACGTTCCGCTCCGCCATCGAGCGCCTCGACGACCTGGTGGCGCTGGGCGTGAGCGTGATCGAGGTGATGCCGGCGGCGGACTTCCCCGGCAAGCGCAACTGGGGCTACGACGGCGTGCTGCCCTTCGCCCCCGACGCGGCCTACGGCAAGCCCGAGGACCTGAAGCTGCTGGTGGCCGCGGCCCATGGGCGCAAGATGGCCGTGCTCCTCGACGTGGTCTACAACCACTTCGGCCCCGAGGGTAATTTCCTGCCCCACTACGCGCCGGGATTCTTCAACGAGGCGCGGCATACGCCGTGGGGAGCGGCCATCAACTACGACGCCCCCGGCAGCCGCACGGTGCGCGATTTCTTCCTGCACAACGCGCTCTACTGGATCGAGGAGTACCACTTCGGCGGGCTGCGCCTCGATGCCGTGCATGCGATCCGCGACGATTCGGCTCCGCACTTCCTCGCCGAGCTGGCCGAGGCGGTCGCGAAGGGTCCCGGCCGCAACCGCCACGTGCACCTCGTGCTCGAGAACGACCACAACGAGGCGCGCTGGCTCGCCGCGGGTGACGCGGCGCGCGTGCCCGTGACCGCGCAATGGAACGACGATTTCCACCATTGCCTGCATGTGATCACCACCGGCGAGCGCGAGGGCTACTACCGCGACTACGCCGAGGAGGCCGTCGCGAAGCTCGCGCGCGCGCTCGCCGAGGGCTTCGTTTACCAGGGCGAGGAATCGGCGCACCGCGACGGCC
>JBKJYC010000073.1:0-3553 GCA_046715885.1 Usitatibacter sp. | reverse complement strand
TTCGTGGCGCGAGGTTGAAATCTATGCCACCCTCAGGACAGACGAAGCGACCATCGATTGGTTCTATTTGGGCCTGCTAAACCGGACTGCGGATGCCGGAGGCTATGTGGCTTGGCTGAATCAGCTGCGCGTGGCCCGGTGCAGCGATCCGGGTAGTGTTCATTCCACGCTGAACGCAATGACGTCGGGATTCGTCAATGGGCCGGAGTTCCTGGCCCGGGGCCTCTCTAATCAGGCGTACGTCAGTGCACTTTACAAAGGCTTGCTCCGGCGGGATCCGGATCCAGCAGGATTGGCAAACCACACCTCTGCGCTCGATTCGGGTGCCTTGACGCGCGAGGATGTCCGGTTCAACTTTGTGTATTCGGCCGAGTTTGCCAATGAAACGGTCGCGCGAGTAATGAATGAGACCTGTACGTCGATATGAAGGAAGGGACTGGTCAACATGTGCTCAGTTTTCCGAGGCGTCGCGTTCCTGATCTTCACTCTAGCTTGCTCCTCACTGGCGCTGGCCCAGGTCACTCTCTTCCCTAGTCAACCCAAGGCGGGGGAAACGGTACGAATTCAAGTGCCCAGCGGAAGCCTCGGGCCCACGAACTCCGATTTCTGGAACTTTCGAGCAAATCGCGTCCGCATGGCTGCGAACAGGATCACCGTTGGCATCGTGAATGCCGGACCAGCAGGAGGGTTACCCGAGCCTCCACCGCCCGTCGACCTTCCAATGGGACAGTTCCCGGAGGGCAGCTACCAAGTGGATGTGCAGGTCGAGTCCCCGGGCGGGACGGTAATCAGGAATGTGGGAAGTGCGTCGTTTTCGGTGGCACCGAGGTCGAGCGCAGATCCGTTGTGGAACCTGACGGATCTTTGGTGGAACCCGGATGAATCGGGTTGGGGCATCAATATGGTGCAACATCCTTCGGGTGTCCTGTTTGCCACTTGGTTCGTGTACGCAGCGGACGGAAGGGCCACTTGGTACGTGATTCCCGATGCCCGACCTATTGGACTGGGGACGGGTTTCAGGGGGCTGGTCTATCGCACCACGGGCCCCGCCTTCTGCGCGGACAATGAGCCCTGTATCGGTCTGCGCTTCAACCCCGCGGCAGTCAATGTTGTTCAGGTGGGCGAAGCTAGCATCGACTTCTTCTCGTATGACTACGAGCGCGCAATCCTGAGTATTACGGTTGATGGGAAAACGGTTTCCAGGACAGTGCGCCGTCAGAGCTTCTAGAGTCCCGGCCTAGGAGGGCGCGGCGGCCGGCGCCGCGCCCGCAAGCCCGGAGGCGTCGTCCGCAGAGCCGGACGCCGCGCGGTGGCGATCCTCTTCCTGCTGCTGCAGCCGCCACATCTCGGCGAACCTGCCGCCGCTGGAGAGCAACTCTCGAAAAGTCCCGCGCTCCACGATCTCGCCGTCGTGCATGACCAGGATCTGGTCGGCGTCCACGATCGTGGACAGCCGGTGCGCGATCACGAGCGCGGTTCGGTTCTCGGAGATCTGCCTCAGCTCGGCCTGGATCGACTTCTCGGTCTTCGAGTCCAGCGCCGAGGTGGCCTCGTCGAAGACCAGGATCGGCGGGTTCTTCAGCACGGTGCGCGCGATCGACACGCGCTGCTTCTCGCCGCCCGAGAGCTTCAGGCCGCGCTCGCCCACGGTGGTCTCCCACGCGTCCGGAAGCGCCTCGATGAAGCCGCGGATGTGCGCCACCTCGGCGGCGGCGAGAATCTCCTCGCGCGCCGCGCCCGGGCGGCCGTACGCGATGTTGTAGTAGATGGTGTCGTTGAAGAGCACGGTGTCCTGCGGGACGATGCCGATCGCGGCGCGCACGCTCGCCTGCGTCACCTCGCGCAGGTCCTGCCCGTCGATTGCGATGCGCCCCGCGTTCACGTCGTAGAAGCGGAACAGCAGCCGCGCCAGCGTGGACTTGCCCGAGCCGCTGGCGCCCACGACCGCGACGCGATGGCCTGCGGGGACCTCGAAGCTCACGTTCTTCAGGATCGGCCGGCGGCCGTCATAGCCGAAGTCCACGTTCTCGAAGCTGAGGGCGCCGCCGCGAACGTCGAGGGCCCCGGCACCCGGCTTGTCGGCGACTTCGCGGTTCTCGCCCAGCAGCTTGAACATCTTCTCCATGTCGGTGAACGCCTGCTTCATCTCCCGGTACATCACGCCGAGGAAATTGAGCGGGATGTAGAGCTGGATCAGCATCGCGTTCACCATCACCAGGTCGCCCAGCGTGAGGCCGCCGTTCACGATGCCGTCGGCGGCCCGCCACATGAGGAGCGAGACCGCGAGCGCGATGATCGCCGCCTGCGCCGCGTTCAGGATGCCGAGCGAGGTCTCGCTGGTCACCACCGCCTTCTCGTAGCGAGACAGGTTCTCGTCGTACCGGCTGGCCTCCCACCCCTCGTTGCCGAAGTACTTCACCGTCTCGTAGTTGAGGAGCGAGTCGATCGCCTTGGTGTTGGCCTTGGAATCCATCTCGTTCATGGTCCGGCGATGTGCGGTGCGCCACTCGGAGATCGAGAACGTGAGCGAGACGTAGAGGACCAGCGCGCCCACGGTGATGACGCCGAACCAGATGTCGAACTTGTAGATCAGGAAGCCGGTGACGAGAGCGATCTCGAGCAGCGTCGGCAGCACGCTGAAGACCATGAAGCTGAGCAGGGTGGAGATGCCACGCGTGCCGCGCTCGATGTCGCGCGTGAGGCCCCCGGTCTGGCGCTCCAGGTGGAAGCGCAGCGACAGCGCGTGCAGGTGGTGGAAGGTCTCCAGCGCGATCCGGCGCATGGCGCTCTGCGCCACCTTCACGAAGACGATGTCGCGCAGCTCGTTGAACAGCGTGCTGGACAGCCGCAGCAGGCCGTACGCGGCGAGGAGCGCCATGGGCACGGCGGCGACCGCCTGCGGGCCGGAAAGCCCGTCGACGATCGACTTCATCAGGATCGGCACCGAGATGTTCGCGAGCTTGGCGGCGGTGAGCAGCGCCAATGCGAGCAGCACCCGCCACCGGTACTCCCAGAGGTAGGGAAAGAGCTTGCGCAGGACGGAGAATTCGACCGCGGCGCTCAAAGTCGCTCGAGCACTCCCTTGGTGCGATCGTTCACGACGGATCCCAATGGGTCGAGAAGCGCGCGAGCTTTTCCGCGAGATTGACCTTGTCCATGGAGTGGCCTTTCGTATCGCCCTGGTCATAGTAGCAGCCGGCCCGCGCAGGTAACCTTCGCACATGCCCCGCTTCGCCGCCAACCTCGGATGGCTCTTCCCCGAGGTTCCGTTCCTCGATCGTTTCGCCGCCGCGAGCCGCGCCGGCTTCCGCGCGGTGGAGTTCGCGGTGCCCTACGACTATCCGGCGCGGACTATCGCCGAGGAGCTGCGGCGCCACTCGCTCGAATGCATTCTCTTCAACGTGCCCTCGGGGGACAAGGCGAAGGGAGATTTCGGCCTCGCCTGCCGTCCGGAGCGCGTGGAGGAGTTCCGCGCCGGCGTGGACAGCGCCCTCGAGTACGCGCGGGTGCTGGCCACGCCCCGCATCAACGTGATCGCGGGCCTCGCGCGCCC
>JBKJYC010000072.1:0-5101 GCA_046715885.1 Usitatibacter sp. | reverse complement strand
GCCGCATCCCGTGGAGGCGGTGGCGATTTACCAGGTGGTGTCGAATTTGATCGAGACCGTCTGGTTCTTCTATCCCGACCAGCCGTTTCCTCCGTCGAGCAAGACATAGGGGAGACAGACGTGGGTCTACGTCGACGCCAGATCTGCGAGGGGTTCGTGAAGCTCGGCGCCGTGATCGTTCTCCTGGCGCTCGCCTCGCCGGCGCATGCGCAGACGTTTCCCGAGCCGCGGACGCTCAAGATCAGCGATCGGGTCTTCGTGCTCCTGGGTCCCATCCAGCACGCGAACCGGATCAACCAGGGGTACATGATCAACTCGACGGTCATCGTGGGCGACAAGGGCGTGATCCTCGTCGACTCCGGCGGCTCCGACGAGGTGGGGCGGCACATCGCGAAAGCCGTGCGTCGCATCACGGACAAGCGGGTCACCCACGTTGTGACTACGCACCACCACGGCGACCATCACCTGGGCAATGTGGCGTTCGCGGGCGCCGTCTTCATCAGCTCCGAGATGTGCCGCAAGATGGTTCTCGAGACCGGCCACGAATGGCTCGGGATCATGGAGCGCGACATCGGACGCAAGCTTCCCGGGACGAAGCCTCTGGCCGCCGAGCTCACCTACCCCGAAGGCGCGAAAACGCAGGCGGTCATCCACGGCGTACGGATGGTGTTTCGCGTGCCTGCGGGATCGCACACGATCGGCGACCTGATGGTCCATCTGCCCGACGACAAGGTGCTGGTCGCGGGTGACGTGCTCGTCAACGGGATCGTCCCGACCTTGCAGGATGGGTTCTTGAAGAACTGGATCCAGACGCTTGGCGAGATCCAGGCTCTCGGCGTCACGCATTTCGTGCCGGGTCACGGGGACCTGATGACGCCCGGTGACGTGACCGCCCTGCGCGACGCCCTGCTTCGCTTCCATTCGGGCGTCAAGCGTGGCTATCGCGCCGGCCTGAGCGAAGGTGAGATTCGCAAATCCCTCGATCTGGCGACGTGGGAGACGCTGGAGCGCGCGTACGTCATCGGAAGAAACATCAACCGGGCGTATCTGGAGGTCGAGGCGGAAAGCTTCGACGAGCCGCCGCCCTCGCGCGCGCCCTGACTCGTGCGCTCCGCGGCGCTCGTCGGGTGGGACCAGTGCGGCCGGAATCGTGGACTATGATTGGAGCGTCTCTACCATGCCTGGAGCTTCGGCATCCAGTACGGCTCGCTCACCTGGTTCGACTGGCGCGACGGCCACTGGTGGGCGACCTTCGCGAACTACGATCGCCTCCTGGGACCGAGCAGGACGCCGTAGGGCCACAAGGCGAACACCGTGATGGTGAAGTTCGCGCGCGATTTCACTTATGTCGATCAGAGGGTTTTCGAGGAGGCGTGAAATGAAGAGCCGCGGATCGTGAGGCTGCGCTTCTGGGGAACGAGGGGATCGATCGCCACGCCGGGACCGGAGACGATCCACTTCGGCGGCAATACCTCGTGCGTCGAGCTGACCACCGCCGACGGCGCCCTCCTGATCTTCGACTGCGGCACCGGCGCGCACCGGCTCGCCGGCCACCTGATGGCGCAAGGCAGGAAAGCCATCCACGCGAACATTCTCCTCGGGCACACGCACTGGGATCATATCCAGGGCTTTCCCTTCTTCAGCCCGGCGTTCGTTCCCGGAAACACCGTCGCGATCCATGGCCCCGAAGGCAGCCGCGGCTCGCTGCACCACGTCCTGGCCGGCCAGATGGAATTCACCTACTTCCCGGTCGAGCTGAACCAGCTGCCGGCCGCGCTCACGTACCACGACCTCACCGAGGGTATCCACATCATCGGCGGCGCGCGGGTGGCCACGCAGTTCCTCAACCACCCGGCCATGACCGTGGGCTACCGGGTCGAAGCCGACGGCGTGGCGGTGGTGTACCTCGTGGACCACGAGCCGTTTTCAGACGAGCTCTGGCGCGCGGGCGCCGAGGCGGGCCGCATCGAGTCGATCCTGCACGAGGGCGACAGGCGGCACGCGAAATTCATGGCCGATGCCGATCTCGTGATCCACGACGCGCAGTACACCCCCGAGGAATACGCGCAAAAGAAAACCTGGGGACACAGCACTTACGAGTACGTGGTCCGGATCGCCTCGGCAGCCGGCGTGCGGCGCGTCGCGCTCACCCACCACGACCCGGGCCACGACGACGCATTCGTCGCGGACATCGAGGGCAGGGCCCGCGCCCTGGCCTCGCAATGCGGAGCCGGCCTCGAGGTCTTCTGCGCGTTCGAAGGCTGCGAACTGGTTCTCGAGCCGCGCTCGACCTTGAAGCCTTTTGTAGCGGTGGATCCGTTCCAGGCGTCCGTCGCGCAGCGCCGCTTCAACATCCTGGTGGTCGATGACCATCCGGACACGCTCACGCTGATCGTTCGGGCGCTCCAGGAGGAGGACCAGTACGCGGTGAGCAAGGCCGACAGCGGCGCGGAAGCGCTGCGCAAGATCGACGAGCGCATGCCGGATCTCGTGGTGCTGGATTACAAGATGACGGGCATGGACGGCCTGGCGGTCGTGAAAGCGCTCCGTGCCAAGCCCGAGACCCGGTCGCTGCCGGTGCTGATGCTCACCAGCATGGGTGACGAGCCCAGCACTCGCGCGGGCTTCGAAGCCGGGGTGACGGACTACGTGACGAAGCCGTTTTCGATACCGCAGCTCACCGCGCGCGTCCACGCCTGCCTCGCCAGGGTACCGCCCGTGGATCGTGCGACGGGCTAGTCGGAGACGATCTCGACTCGATCCAGGTAGCCGGAGAGCTCGCCAACCCACTTGCGCGAAAGGTCGATGTCGGCGCTCCCCGCAGACTGTTCGAGGGCGGCGCCGATGTCGGTGATGGCCTGGAATCCCCAGCTCCCCCCGGCGCCCTTCATGCCGTGCCCCAGGCTTTCCACGGTCGCGAAGTCACCCCGATCCAGGGCTTCCCGGATCGCGATGACGTCCTGCTTGCGGTTCTGGAGGAACCCCGGGACGAGGTCGGCGAACTTGGGATCCGTACGCACCAGGATCGCGTCCTTACGGCTGCCCCTGTCCCGCCATGACGGGGGCGTAGCCGTGCTGTGTTCCCTGATCGCCTCGAGGAGCACGTCCTGCTTGATGGGTTTCGTCAGGAACGCGGTGCACCCTGCCGCCAGGCACTTCTCCCGATCGCCCTTCAGGGCAGCGGCCGTCAGCGCGATGATCGGCGTGGGCGCCAGGTGGTTCGCCGCCTCCCAGTTCCGCATCGCCCGGGTCGCGGTCAAGCCGTCCATGACCGGCATCTGCCGGTCCATCAGGACGAGGTCATAGTTGCCGGCCGCGAATTTTTCGCAGGCGATGGCCCCGTTCTCGGCGATGTCGACCGTGTATGGCGTGTCCCGCAGGTAGGCCACGGTGATCGTGCGATTGTCGGGCGAGTCCTCCACCAGGAGGATGCGCAGCGCCGGCAGCGGCGGTTCCGGAACCGCGCCGATCGGCACGACCGCGCTCGGCGTCGCCTCGGCCCGGATCTCGAGCGGCACGGCGAAGGAAAACACGCTGCCCTTGCCGACGCCGCTTTCGACCCAGATGCGCCCGCCCATCAGCTCCACCAGGCGCTTGGAGATCGTGAGCCCGAGCCCCGAGCCTCCGTAGCGGCGAGTGGTGGACGAGTCGGCTTGCGTGAAGCGCTCGAACACCGTATCCAGCTTCTCGCCCGCGATGCCGATGCCGGTGTCCGAGATCGTGAAGCGCAGCGCGCCCGGAACGCAGGAAGCCGTGTCCGGAGTGACGCGAAGCGTCACCTCGCCGGACTCGGTGAACTTGATCGCGTTGCCCAGCAGGTTGAGCAGCACCTGCCGCAGCCGCGTCGGGTCTCCGACCCGGTCGACCCACACGTCCGGCGCGATCTCGCACACCAGGGCCAGTCCCTTTTCGTGGGCCCGGACCGCGACCATCTCCGTCACCTTCCCCAGCAGGTCATTGAGGGAAAACTCGGTGCGTTCCAGCTCGAGCTGCGAGGCCTCCACCTTGGAGAGGTCGAGGATGTCGTTGATGAGATGCAGCAGGTTGTCGCCGGCGCGGCGAAAGATCTGCACGTACTTGTCCTGCTCCGGCGTGAGGACTGTCTTCGCCAGCAGGTCCGCGATGCCGATGATCGCGTTCATCGGCGTGCGGATCTCGTGGCTCATGCTCGCGAGGAAATCCGACTTGGTCTGGCTGGCGCTCTCGGCGTCGGCCTTGGCCTGCTGCAATTCTGCCTCCACGCGCTTGCGTTCCGTGACATCGCGCGCCGAGGCGAAGACGCCCTGCAGCGTGCGGCCCCGGTCGTAGAAGGTGGTCGCGTTGTAGGACACCGCAGTCTGCTTCCCGTCGCGGGAGCATGCCGTGAGCTCGTAGTCGGTGACCTTCTTCTCGCTCAGCACGCGCTTGATCCCCGCCTCGGCGCGCTCCGGATCGGTGAAGTAGCTCTTGGCCGGCGCGCCGATGAGCTCGTCGCGCGTGCAGCCGGTGAGCGCCTCCATCTGCTTGTTGACGTCCGTGATGATGCCCGCGGGGTCGGTGGTCATCAGCGCGTCGATGTTGGATTCGATCAGCGAACGCGTGTAGAACTGCTGGTCGCGAAGGCGCTGGTCGAGCTTCGCCTGCTCGGCCTCGACCAGCTTGCGCGCGGTGTTGTCGGTACCGATCAGCAGGTAGCCGATGATCGCGTCCTGCGCGTCGCGCAGCGCCGTGACCGACACCACCGCCGGAAAGCGGCTTCCATCCTTGCGGAAGTAGGTGAGCTCGTAGATGTCCTCGATCCCGCGCGATGCCTTGAACACCAGGGCCTCGAAGCCCGGCGTGATCGGAGTCGAGAGCTCGATGCTCAGCGCCTTGGCGCGCGCGATCACTTCCTGCGGGTCCGAAATGTCGGCCGGCGTGATCTTGTTCATCACTTCGGCGGCGGTGTATCCGAGCATGCGCTCGGCGCCGACGTTGAAGATCTGGATGACGCCGTTCGCATCCGTGGCGATGCTGGAGAAGTTGGCGCTGTTGAAGATCGCGCTCTGCAGCGCCCCCGCCTTGAGCAGCGCCTCTTCCGCCTGCTTGCGCGCGGTGTTGTCGGTGCCGATCAGCAGGTAGC
>JBKJYC010000071.1:0-6369 GCA_046715885.1 Usitatibacter sp. | reverse complement strand
ACATGGAGATGGTGCAGTTCCATCCCACGGGCCTGCTGGCCGGACCGCAGACGCGAATGACCGGCACCGTCCTGGAAGAGGGGCTGCGGGGCGCTGGCGGCTTCCTCCTCGACGGCTCCGGACGGCGCTTCATGCAGGATTACGACCCGAAAGGCGAGCGCGCGACGCGCGACATCGTCTCGCGCGCCATCTTCGCCGAGATGCGCGCCGGGCGGACGACCCCCCATGGCGGGGTCTATCTTTCCATGGGGCACCTAGGGGCCGAGAACGTGCGCAAGGCGTTCAAGGGCATGGTGGAACGCTGCGCCGACTGCGGCTTCGACCTCGCCGGCGGGCGCGTCGAGGTCGTGCCGACCGCGCACTACATGATGGGCGGGGTCGAGTTCGATTCGCACTGCCGCACGCAGCTCGATGGGCTGTTCGCCGCGGGCGAGGACACCGGCGGCGTGCACGGCGCCAACCGCCTCGGCGGCAACGGGGTGGCGAACTCCACAGTGTTCGGCGGCATCGCCGGCGACGCGATGGCGCAGTGGGTCACGCGCGAGCGCCCGTGGCGCGATGCCGATCCGCGCGCGCTGGAGGAAGCGATCGCCCGGGCGCGGCATCCTCTCGGCCAGCCCGGCGGCGACCTCGAGGCGATCCGCGAGGCGCTGCACACCTGCATGTGGGAGGACGTGGGCATCCTGCGCGATGCGCAAGGCCTCGCGCGGGCCGACGCGACGTTGCAGCATCTCGAGGAGAAGCTTCATGCCACCGGCGTCAGCGGGAGCGACCTTCGCTACAATCTGACCTGGCACGACTGGATGAACCTCGAGAGCCTGATCACCGTGAGCCGATCGATCCGCGAGGCCGCCGAAGCGCGCACCGATTCGCGCGGCGCCCATTTCCGCGAAGACCATCCCGAGGCCGGGCCGCCCGAGGCCTCGGCATTCTCGAGCGTGCGCCTGGGACAGGGCTTCAGCGTGGATTTCCAGCCCGTCCGCTTCACCCGAGTTCGTCCCGGCGAGAGCCTGATCGCCGCATGACGACGCGCATCTCCGCGGAGGACCTGCAACGACTGATGACCGCCGCGCTCGAGCGCAGCGGCGCCAGTGCCTCCATGGCGCTCGCCACCGCGCGCGCGCTGGCCGCCGCGGAGCTCGAGGGGCTGGGCTCCCACGGGGCTTCCCGCATTCCGCAGTACTGCGGCCACGTGAAGAACGGCCGCGCCCAGGGCTCAGCCGTTCCGGTGGTGGCCCGCGACTCGAAGGCGGCGTGCCTTGTCGACGCGAAGCAGGGCCTCGCGTTCGAGGCGTGCGCGCTGGCAGTCGAGGAGGCGATCCGGCGCGCGAAGGAGTTCGGCGTCGCGTTCGTCGCCGTCACCAACAGCAACCATTTCGGCGTCGCCGCCTACCATGCCGAAGCGATCGCGCAGGCCGGGCTCGTCGGGCTGGCGTTCGGAAACTCGCCCGCGGCGATGCCCGCCTGGGGCGGCAAGACCGCGCTCTTCGGCACCAATCCGATCGCCGCGACCTTCCCGCGCCGCGATGCGCCACCGATCGTGATCGACCTCTCGCTCTCGGAGGTGGCGCGAGGAAGGATCATGCTGGCCGCGCGCGACGGCAAGCCGATCCCCAATGGCTGGGCCCTGGACAAGGATGGGAATCCCACGACCGATGCGAACGCCGCGCTGGAGGGCAGCATGCTTCCCGCGGGCGGCGTGAAGGGCGCGATGCTGGCGCTCACGGTCGAGCTGATGGTGTGCGCGCTCTCCGGCGCGGCGTTCGGCTTCGAGTCCGACAGCTTCTTCGTCGAGGCGGGAAAGCCCACGCGGATCGGGCAGGCCTTCCTCGCCATCGATCCCGGTGCGCTGGCAGGCCGCGAGGTCTTCCTCGAGCGCGTCGAGACGCTCGTGGCCGCGATGATGCAGGACGAGGGCGTGCGCCTGCCGGGCCAACGCCGCCGCGCCAACCGCGAGCGCGCGCAGCGCGACGGCATCGCGATCGCACCGGAGTTGTTGGCGAAGATCCGCACGCTCGCCGGCGGGGCGGTCCATGCCTGACGGATCCGCGCTGGAAGCCTTCCAGGCTCGCGTGCGCACGCCCTTCGCCACCGTCGGCATCGCCGCGAACGACCGGCACGTGACCGGGTTCCGGTATCTAGCGCCCTGCGTGGCCGCGATGGCGCCGCGGAAGAACACCATCGCGCACCTCGCCTGCGTGCAGCTGCAGTCCTACCTCGAGGATCCGGCTTTCGTCTTCGACCTCCCGCTCCTGGTCGCGGGCACGCGCCATCGCATCGCGGTCTGGGAGGCGATGCAGCGCATCCCTTCGGGAAAGACGCGCACCTACGGAGATCTCGCGCGCGAGGTCGGCTCCTCGGCACGCGCCGTGGGTGGGGCGTGCGGCGCGAATCCCATCCCCATCGTGGTGCCCTGCCATCGCGTGATCGCGGCGGGCGGGGACATCGGCGGCTTCATGGGCCGGCGCGAAGAGGGCTTCGAGCGATCCATCAAGCGCTGGCTCCTGGAGCATGAAGGCGCTCTCTGATCCCGATGCGAAGCTGCTGGACCGCTTTTCCGACGGGCTCTGGCTGAACGACGGCCTGGCGAAGAACACGCTCGAGAGCTACCGCCGCGATCTCGCGCAGTTCGCCCTCTGGTTGAGCGATGCCGGGGGCAAGCGTCTCCTCGATGCGGGCGCCGCCGACCTGCAGCGCCACCTCGCCTGGCAGGTCGAGACGAAGAAATCCAAGCCGCGCACCACGGGGCGGCTCGTATCCTCGCTGAAGCGCTTCTACCAGTTCGCGCTGCAAGAGGGGTTGCGCAACGACGACCCCACCGTGGATCTCGATTCGCCGAAGATTCCGCGCTCGCTGCCCAAATCGCTCTCCGAGGCCGACGTGGAAGCGCTGCTCGCCGCGCCCGTCGTCGGGAACGCCACCCGGCTTCGCGATCGCGCGATGCTGGAGACGCTCTACGCGAGCGGGCTGCGCGTCTCCGAGCTGGTCACGCTGAAGACGATCCAGGTGAGCCTCGACATGGGCGTGGTGCGCGTGGTGGGCAAGGGCGCGAAGGAGCGGCTCACGCCGCTGGGCGAGGAGGCGATCGCCTGGATCGTGCGTTACCAGCGCGAGGCACGTCCGGGGCTGCTGGGCGCGCGCAAATCCGACGCGCTGTTCGTTACCGCACGCGGCGCCCCGATGACGCGGCAATCCTTCTGGAACCTGGTCAGGCGCCATGCGATGAAGGCCGGCATCGGCCGGGCGATCTCGCCGCACACGCTGCGCCACGCGTTCGCCACGCACCTCATCAACCACGGGGCGGACCTGCGCGTCGTGCAGCTGCTGCTCGGCCACGCCGACATCTCGACCACGCAGATCTACACCCACGTCGCCCGCGAGCGCCTGAAGGCGATCCACCGGAAGCACCACCCGCGCGGATGATCGACGTCACCCAGCGCTCGCCGTAGGTCCTCACCGGTTCGTCGCTCCTGGCGCCGGCGTTCGTGTGAAGAGCACCGGCACGCCCGACGCTTGTTGACGTTGGCCTCCAGGAGTAACCTCGGCGCACACGAGAAAAGGAAGGCAAGACATGAGCACCGCCGTCACGCCTGCCGCGAACGATCCCGCCCCGCCCCAGCTGGTGATGCCCGGCAAGTCGCTGCCTGTGGGTGCGTGCTTCTCGTGGATCGGCGAGGGCTGGAAGCTCTTCACGCAAGCACCGCTGATGTGGGTCGTCCTGATGATCCTGATGTTCATCGTCGGGATCGTCATGGCCTTCATACCCTTCATCGGGAGCGTGGCCTGGCAGGTATTCACGCCCGCCATCGCCGGCGGGATGGTCGTCGGCTGCTGGGCGCTCGAGAACGGCGGCGAGCTGGAGCTGGAGCACCTCATCGCAGGCTTCAAGCGCAACTTCACGGGCCTGCTGCTCCTGGGCGTGCTGTACTTCGTCGGCGCGATCGTGATCCTGCTGGTGTTCGCGATGTTCGTCGGCATCTCGCTCCTGCCGGCGCTGTTGGCCGGCGACACCAATGCGCTGGGGGCCATCGCCATGGGCGGCGGGCTGCTCCTGGGCACGCTTGTGGTGACCGTGCTGAGCGCCCTGCTCGGCGCCGCCATCTGGCTGTCGCCCGCCCTCGTGATCATGCACAACGTGCCAGCGGTCGAGGCGATGAAGGCCAGCTTCGGTGCCGTGTTCCGGAATTTCCTCGGCGTGCTGATCTTCGCGATCGTGATGTTCGTGCTGGTCATCATCGCGGTGATTCCGTTCGGGCTGGGGTTGCTGGTGTGGATGCCCCTGCTGATCACCTCCTCCTATCGGGCCTACCGGCAGATCTTCACGGAGTAGTTCCACGAAGCGCCGGTCCTCTTCACGAACAGAGGTCGCGAGGAGGAAGGACCCGATCCCTTCACGGACCGAGCAGGCTGGACCTTCCTCGACCGCCGGGCTCGTGAGCTCGAGCGCCGAACCTTCCCCGGCCACTAGATGACGCGCGCGATCAGCGTCAGCACGAGCGAGACCAGGAGCGTCGTGGTGATCGGGAGATAGACCGGACGCCCGCGGAACTTCACGAGGAGGTCGCCCGGAAGCCGCCCCAGCCCATAGCGGGAAAGCCAGGGCATCGCGAGCGAGATCACCACGATCCCGACGACGAGCACCAGCAGCCATTTCATCATGCGGCGCGTCGCCGCTCGAGGGTCACGCCCACGCGCCGCACGTTTCGGATGTGGCCCAGCTTGGCGACCGAAAGCCGCACCCACGGCGCGCGGAATTCACCGGTGATCACGCCGCAGACGTGCTCGGCCAGCGCTTCGAGGAGGTTGAAGCGCTTCACCGAGAGCTCCTTCACCACGCGCTCGACGACTTGCCCGTAGTGCACGGTGTCGCCGATCTCGTCGCTATGCCCGGCCTTCCCGTCGGGGATGCCGATCTCGATCTCGAGCTCGAGCGTCTGGGCGCGCTGCATTTCCCATTCGTAGATGCCGACCCAGGCGTCGACACGGAATTCGCGGATGAAAATCGTGTCCATGAGGGCATATTGTAGAGTATGCCCATGCAAGCTCTGCTCTTTGCCGCCGGCGGCTACCTCATCGGCTCAATCCCTTTCGCGGTGGTCGTGAGCCGCTTGATGGGCCTCGAGGATCCGCGTTCCTACGGATCCGGAAACCCCGGCGCCACCAACGTCCTGCGCTCCGGCAACAAGCTCGCGGCGCTGCTCACGCTTGCCGGCGACGCGGCCAAGGGCGGGTTCGCCGTGTGGCTGGCGCTGCGCCTCGAGGCCCCCCCCGATGTGGTGGCAATCACGGCGGTCGCCGTCCTCCTCGGGCACGTTTTCTCGTTCTGGCTGCGCTTCCAGGGCGGCAAGGGTGTCGCGACGGCGGCGGGCGCGCTGGCGGCGATCGATTGGCGCGTCGGGCTGGCGACCATCGCTGCATGGCTGGTCATCGTCGCGGCCACGCGCTACTCCTCGCTGGGCGCGGTCGTGGCCGCGCTGCTGGCGCCCGTGCTCACGTACTTCCTCCTGGGCGCCGGCCCGTTTTTCCTGGCCACGCTCGCGATGAGCGCGGTCCTGCTGTGGCGCCACGAGGCGAACATCCGCAAGTTGGTTCGCGGAGAGGAACGCCGCATCGGCGAGGACAAGAAGGACGAGACGAACGTGGAGCAACCCGGATGAGCAAGCCGCCGCCCCAGGGGGATGGCAGCTTCGACCTCGACTTCACCAGCGTGCCGGAGAGCGCTCCGGTGCCCGCGCCCTCGCCCCAGAAAATGGAGAATGCGCGCCTCGAGGCGATCTCGGGTACCGCGGAGCTGCAGCAGTCCGGCTTCTACGTCGCCATGGCGCGGCGCTCCGCGGTGCGTATCGCCCCGAAGGACGGAAGCGAGAAGCACACCCTGCTGGTAGTCGAGGACGACCGCACGCTCTGCAGGCTGCTGGACGAGATCCTGGGGACCGCGGGCTACACGGTGCGTTTCGCGTCGAATCGCACGCAGATCAACACCGAGGTGAATCGCTCCCCGCTCCCGGACCTGGTGCTCCTCGACGTCCAGCTTCCCGATGCCGACGGCTTGAAGGTCCTTGCCAAGCTGCGCTCGCATCCGAAGTTCTCGGACCTCCCGGTGATCATGATGACGGGGCGCTCCGGCGCGGCCGACGTGATGCAGGGCCTCGCCGCGGGCGCGGACGGATACGTGACCAAGCCGTTCAAGATGAGCTCCCTGGTGGGCGTGGTGAATTCCGCGCTCGGGAGATCCTGACCCATGGGCGCGACGCCGTGGTAAGCCCATGGTCGCGTCCGATGCGCGCACGACGGTCCTTGCTGGGGTCACCGTCGCCCTCAGACTGCTCGGACGCGCTAGGCCTCTGACCGCGCGCGTTTTCGAGGGGG
>JBKJYC010000070.1:0-3446 GCA_046715885.1 Usitatibacter sp. | reverse complement strand
GTCCTCGAGCGCGCCGGGCTGGACACGCGGGGCATGGTCACGTTCTTCGAGCGCCTGCTGCTCGCCAACCGCCTGAACGAGTTCAAGGGCGCGCCCTCGTACCTGCGCACCCATCCGCTCACCACGGAGCGCATCGCGGACATGCAGGACCGCGTCGAGCGCATGCCCACGCGCATGGTCCCCGACTCCTTCGAGTATCGCCTCGCGCGCGCGAAGATCAAGGCGATGGCGGGCTCGCCCCTGGAGGCGATCAACTACTTCACGACGCAGCTCGCGGACAAGACGGTGCTGCGCCCGCGCGAAGATGTGTACGGCCTCGCCTATGCGCAGCGCCGCGCCCGCGAGCTGGACGCCGCGTGGAAGACGCTGGCGCCGCTGCGCGAAGGCATGGTCGCGCATCCTTCGTTCGAGCTCCTGGCCGCCCAGATCCGCGCCGACCAGGGCCGCGTCGATGAAGCGCTCACCCTCTATCGCACGGCGTTGAAGACCCATGCGCAGAACCGTGCCCTCGCCTACGGCTACCTCGGTCTCCTGGTCCAGCGCGGCCGCAACAAGGAAGCGCTGGCCGACCTGGAGGAGCGCCTGCGCTACGTCCAGGACGATGCCAAGCTCTACGAGCTGCAGGCGCGGGCCTTCGAGTCCTCCGGGCAGCGCCTCGCGCACCACCGAGCGCAGGCCGAGGCCTACTACCGCCGCGGCAACCTGGCGGGCGCCGTGGACCAGCTCGAGATCGCCGTCAAGTTCCGCAACGCCAGCTTCTATGAGCTCTCCGGCGCCGAGGCGCGGCTGCGCGAGTTGCGCGTGCTGCACGAGAACGAGCGCGCCGCCGAGAAGGCGCTGAAGATCAGCTGATGCGAAACGGCGCATACCTCCTCGCCGTGCTGACGGGAGCGGCCCTCCCGGTGTGCGCCCAGGAACCCACGGGGATGGAGCTCTTCACGCGTCCGGACAAGGGCCACTGCCTGGCTTGCCACCAGATCCCGAGCGCGGTCGGGGCGCCGACGCGCTCGGATCTCGGGCCCGCGCTCACCGGGGCGCGCATGAAGGCGCTCGGCAAGGCGAAGCTGCGTGAAGTGATCCAGGATCCCACGCTCGCCAACCCCGCCACCGTCATGCCTCCCTACGGACGCCACAGCATCCTCGATGCGCGCGAGATCAACCGCATCGCCGACTTCCTCCATGCGCTTCCCTGAGGCGATCCGCGCCGCCGTTCTGGCAGCCGCGGTGGCGCTTCCCGCGACCGCGTTCCCGGCCGCGGAGCAAGTGCGCGGCGAGCTGGCGGCGCGGCTGAAGAAGGAGCTCCCCGCGCTGGCGCCGGCGGACTACGCGCTCGGCTCCGCCGCCTTCGATCCCGAGCTGCAATCCAAGCTCGAGGAGAACCCGAATGTCGCAGTGATGTCCGGAGTGGTCGACGAAGGCCGCAAGCTCTGGACGCGCAAGTTCAAGAACGCCCGTTCGCTCGCGGGATGCTTTCCCAACGGCGGCCGGCGCATCGCGGGCGCGTACCCGCAATACGACGCCCGGCTCAAGCGCGTCGTCACCCTCGAGACCGCCATCAACCAGTGCCTGAAGACGCACAAGGAGCCGCTCCTCGAGGTGGATGACCCGCGCACCATGGGTGCGGTCGTGGCCTACGTTCGCTCGCTGTCCGACGCGCAGAAAGTCGCGGTGCGGGTTCCGGCCGCGGCCGAGGAACGCTTCGAGGAAGGCCGGCGCCTTTACTTCACGCGCATGGGACAGCGGAACTTCGCGTGCGCCTCGTGCCACGTGCAGGGCGCGGGCAAGCGCTACGACGACATCGCGCTTTCACCGCCCATCGGCCAGGCCGTGCACGGCACGGTGATCCGCAATGGCATGGCCATCGGGCTGCAGACCCGCATTCGCGAGTGCCTCGAACGCATGGGCGCAGCACCTTTCCCCGCCGGCTCCGAGGAGCTGAACAACGTCGAGTACTTCCTCACCTACCTGTCGAACGGCCTCGCCCTGAAGGCCAACCCCTGGCGGCCGGTGCGCTGAGGAGGCCGGGGGCGGGCTTCCTGCCGCGTCACCAGGGGATCACCTTCACGAACCCCACCACCTCGCCCGTTTTGGCGTCGAGCAGTACGCTGTAGTCGCGCGCCCGGGCCTTCAGCGGCAGGTACTTCGTGTCGGCGAGCGACCTGCCGAGCTTCTTCAGCGCGCCGTCGATCTCCCGGGCCTCGTCGGGATGGCCCTTGCGCAGCCGCTCGAGCGGCCTCGAGCGCCGCAGGGCGTCCTGCGCCATGTCCGCATAGGGGACGTAGTGCTGGGGAAAGGTCTGGAGATCGGCGCCCCGCAGCGCGGACTGGATCACCCGGAACTGCTCGTTCGGGTCCGTCGGCGACTTGACGGCAATCGTCCGGGGACGCCCCCACGGGACGTCCTTGAAGCGCGCATCGGTCACCTTCGCCAGCTCTTCCTTCTGGACATCGGCGGCGGACACGAGGTCGAAGCGATCGACGGTGAAGACCATGTACACCGGCCGCACGGCGGCGACGATGCTGATGCCGTAGGCGAGCGCGGCGAGCTGCACCGCGGCGATCACGGCGAGGTCGAGCTTGATCAGCTTCGAGGCCTTCTTCGGGTTGAAGATGATCAGGGTGATCAACGGACCCAGGACCACGTCCACGGCGACCAGGATCATCACCAGGTCGTTGCCGCCCATGGCGGTGAAAAACGGTTCCGGATACCAGACCAGCAGCATGACGGCGACCACGGCGACGGCGATGACGACGCTCGCCGTCAAGTGAATGGCAGCAGCTTTCCAGCGATTCATGGCGATGGATCAGAGAACGGTGATGGCGCCAATTTAAGGCCGAAGGCAAAAAAAAGGGCGGGTTACCCCGCCCCTTTTTCAGCCTGGTGGAACTTAGGCTTGACGGCAGTTCGCCGGGAAGAACTTGTAGTCGTTGGCAGCAGCGTTGTTGCCGCACTTCCACGCACCGATCGAGTCCGTCGCAAGGGCGGCCACGCCGGGGGTCTTTTCGGCCTGGAGGTACAGGATCTTGCCGTTCACGCCCGTGTCGATCGACTGGATCGTGGCCGAGATCTTGTCGCCGGCGACAACGGTCGCGGCAACGTAGGTCGTCGTGGCATCCGAGCAACCGGCTTCCTGGACGCTCGTCGGGAAGGCGTTCTTCGAAGCCGTGAATTCCTGGAACGAGACCTTGCAGGCGCCCACGACCGCGGCGACTTCCGTGATCTTCGAACGCTTCAGGTAGTCCTGGTACGCCGGGATGGCAACGGCAGCCAGGATGCCGATGATCGCGACGACGATCATCAGTTCGATCAGGGTAAAGCCCTTTTGGATTTTCTTCATGAAAGGAGTGCTCCTAATGAGTTTGGAAGGTTATCTCGCCACACCGCTGAGTGTGTGTGGGCTTAGATGCAACCGGTGTGCCAGAAGGGCCGCCACGGCCACCTTTGAT
>JBKJYC010000069.1:0-13411 GCA_046715885.1 Usitatibacter sp. | reverse complement strand
CCGGCTTGATGAGGACCATGGCGGGCTCGTGGCCGTCCTCGGGCTGGCCGGAGACGTAGCCCACCGGTTTGTTGAGCAGGATCGTGACCTGCTCGCTCTGATGTCGGGACGCTGCCGGATCGATCTCGATCTTCGCGTCGCGCGGGACGCGCACGCCGAGCGTGTCCACGACCTTGCCCTCGACCTTCACCCAGCCGTTCTCGATCCATTCGTCGGCTTCGCGCCTCGAGCACAGGCCCGACTCGCTCATCCGCTTCGATAGGCGCGGGTCGTCGGGATTCTCGTGCGCGGGCGAGCGCGGTGGGGAGGGCTTCGGCGTCCTTTGCGGAAGTTTGTGGGGCACAAGCGGCGTCGTGGGTGCGGCGCAACGCCGATTGCCCTGCTGCGCGCGCCGCGCATGCGACGTCGGCGCCTTCGGCGCGGCAGTCCGGTCGATCGGCTTCGGGAGCTTGAGAGTGGTTCGAGCCATGGGAGGGCGGATGAAGCGATCTACAGTCCGTGTATTTTAACGCCTGGGCTGCCTACACTTCTGTCGTGCACAATCCCGGCATGCGAATCATCACTGGCGAGTACTGAAGTACGCGGCGGCGGCGGCCATCAGCCCGATGCCGAAGACGATCGCGCCGTAATACCCGATGTAGTACGTCGCGTTCTTCCCGAACATGAACTGCAGCACGGTGCCCAGCACGATCGCGGTGAAAGGCACCAGCCACCAGGGGACCTTCGCGCCGGACAACCGTTGGGCCGCATACGCCCACGGCGCGAGCATGACGACCAGGAAGAGCGCGACGATGGTGAACTCGAACACGGGGACGGGCACTACTCCACGTATCGCTTTCATCGGGTCTCCTGCATTGAGGATTCCAGGGTATCGAACCCGGTCAGGCTAGCAGACGCCGCCGGCGGGTGCGCACTACCGAGGGAGAGAATGCGAAAGGACGGCAAGCTCGATCGGCGCGATCGCGCCGTGAGCTAGATCAGGCCTGAGAGGTCCTCGGGCGGGGTGCGGTCCCACTCCCGCAGCAGCCGGGCGGCCGCGGCGCGGGTGTAGAAGAAGCCGCCGCGAACGAATCCGGACATCAGCGTCGCTTTCGCCGCGACCACGCGTCCACAGGGAGAGCGCATGACGACGACTTCCTCGGGCAGGCCATCCAGGACATGGAAGGGTGCGGGACGACCATTCGCGAAGCGCGACGGATGGACGGTGCAGGTCGCGAAGTCGAGGAAGGCGGGGGCGAACCCAAGGCCCGCATTGGCGCTGCTGCGCCCGCCGGTTCCGGCGTGCACCTGGTTCTCGCGCTCCAGCCGCTTCTTGTTCATCAGGCTTTTCATCGAAGTCTCCGCCGAGCCATGCGCCGGCTCCCACTAGATGGCTCCAGTTTCCCGGCGATCCCGGCGCCGCACTGTGAGCGCGTTCTCAATTCGTTGCGGGATTCTTGCGGGCCGCGGGACGAGCGGTCACCGGGGGCGGATGCAAGGCGCTTTCGCGACGCCCGGTTGCCGTTGCAATGCGGCAGCCGGGCGATAATGGGCCGGTGAACGACCTGCACGCACACGCCGGGTTTGCCCCGCTCCAGACAAGGATCGACCATCAGGGCTTTGCGCTCGTCGCGGCCGAAGAGATGCGACTGCTGCTCGGCGCGCAAGATGCCCTCGGTGACTGGGAGAGCTTTGCGGCGAGCTGGAACGACCTGCCGCTCGATACGCATCTGCCCGACGGGCATCGCTACCGGCGCCGCCGGCATGCGACCTTGTCCGCCCGGGACGGGGGCGCGGACTTGCGGGTGGAGAAGCACCAGCCGCACTACCAGAGCCTCGACTACAACCGGCTCGTGGGCGGCATCGAGCGCTGGTTCGAGCCGATCCGACCCGACGTCGTCACGGGCGCGTCGTTCCAGCACATCGTCGGATTCTGCCTGCGCCTCTTCGGCCCCTTCCGTCCGCAGGCGTCGTGGCACATCGAGTGCCACCAGTTGCGCATCGAGGCGCGCCCGGACGCGGCGGGCCTGCCCACGCCGGAAGGTGTGCATCGGGACGGCGTCGATTACGTGCTGGTCATGCTCGTGAACCGGACCAACATCGAGAGCGGCACCACGACGGTCCACGCGCCCGATGGCGCGGCGCTCGGCAGCTTCACCCTGAGCGCGCCTTTCGACGCCGCACTGGTCGACGATGCGCGCGTGATGCACGGCGTCACCGCGGTGCATCCGGTCGATCCCCACCGCCCCGCGTTTCGCGATGTGCTCGTGGTCACGTTCCGCGTTGCTCCGACACCGATAGTATCGGCATGATGCAAGCCATTCGCGCCAGGAGATCGGGGGTCAGGGTAGAAACAACTCCGGGGACCGTCCCCCAAGTTATTTCTACCTCGACCCCGATTTTCCTTACTTGCCGCGAGAATCGGCCTCGAGCTGCGAGAGGATGAAATCGGGGCGTTGCGCCTGCGACCCGTTGCCGCCGTCGTTGTCGAGGCTGACCGAGGCACAGCCCGATGACAGCGCGGCTACGGCCAGCGCACCGGCGATCGCGAAACATTTGAGGATGGCGTTCATGTTCGGCTCCTGTGGGTTGGGGGACACTGCACGCACAGGTTCTCAGGACACGGGCCCCCGGGTCGTCGGAGGTTTAGGCACTGCGGACGCGGGTTATTCGGCGCCGCGCGCGGTAGTTCTAGTCCCGGTCGAGGCCGAAAAAGTCGCGAATCCGGCGCAGGATCGCCTCGTGGCCCGGCGACTTCGGAGCGCCGTTGCCGAGCGTCTCGACGGCCGTTTCGAGCTCGGCCTCGCGGCTGGCGAGCACGCGCGAGATCTCGCCGGCGATGTCGGGACGGGCGCGCAGGATGCCCTCGAAGCCCTTCTTGTCCAGGCGGTAGCAGTCCACGTCGGTGCGCGCGACCACCGTGGCGCGGCGCGGCTCCCCGGTCATCAGCCCCATCTCGCCGAAGACACTGCCGGCCATGAGGGTCGCGAGCGGCCTGCGCCCGGCGGGCGTTTCGATCACGACCTCGGCATTGCCCGCGTCGATCACGTAGAGCCAGTGCGCGACGTCGCCCTGGCGCGTGATGGTGTCGCCCTTCACGAAGGGCGCGTGGACCAGCTGTGCCGCGAGCAGGGTCCGCTCGTCGTCCGAGAGCGCGGCGAAGAGCTCGCAGTCGCCCACCACCCGGCGATGCAGCTCGAGCTCGCGCGCGGCGGCCTGCGCGCGGTGCGCCTCGTTGTCCTTGATCTGCAGCTCTTCCTGGTAGGGCACGCCCAGCTTCATGCCCTTGCGCTCGAGCGAGGCGAGGACGTGCGAGCGCACCGCCGAATCCGTCGGGTCGTCCACCTGCGGGTTGGTGAGGTAGTAGCGCAGCGCGTAGGTCCCGTAGCGCGGACCGATCTCGAGCAGCACGGCGGAGGCGGGTGGATCGCCGGCGACATGGGGAATGTCCGCATCGCGTACCGCGCGCTCGAGGGCCGCGCACACCGCCGTCGGCGAGGCTTCGAGGTCCACGTTCACGCGCACCCAGCGCCGCCACGCCGGCCTGGGGTCGGCGCGCGATCCGATCACCGTGAAGCGGTTGGTCATGAGCCAGCTGTTGGGCACGACGACGGTCTCGCGATTGCGCGTCTCCACCGCCGTGTGCCGCCAGCGGATCTCCACCACGCGTCCCGAGATGTCGTCGATCTTCACCCAATCGCCGACGCGGATCGACTGGTCGAGCTGCAGCACCACGCCGCCGAGCACATTGCCCAGCGTGTCCTTCATCGAAAAGGCGAGCACCGCGGTGATCACGGCCGAGGTGGCGAGCAGGCTGCCCAGCTCGACGCCGGCCATGCGGAACCACAGCAGGCCCCAGGCGACGAAGAGCGCGGTGACGACGAGGTCCTCGACGATGCGGGGGGTCGCGAACCGCAACGCCGGCAGCAGCACGCGGAAGACCACCATGGCCGCCAGGCGCAGCAGCACCAGCCCCATGAGGATCGAGGCCGCATCCGTGACGACCCCTGCTGCGCGCGCCGCGGGACCCGCGGCGGCGGCCTGGCCCACCAGCTCGGCGATCGCGGCGAGGGCGAGGAGGACCAGGGAATTGCGCGCGCTCGCGCGGTCCGGCGGGCGTAACGCCAGCAGGAGCACCGCCAGCGCCACCCCGGCGAGCAGGGCGTAGCCCATCTCGCTGCGCAACATCGTCATGCCTCGCTCAGCCCTTCACGTAGTCCGTGTAGCGCGGCTCGTACATCTTCGAGCGGATGAAGGCCCTGAGGTCGGCCGGGCGCGGCACCTTCGTGAGCCCGCGCTTCCACGCGATGTCCGCCACCGCCACCGCGATATGCACGGAGACGTCGCGCACATCCTTCAGCGGCGGATAGAGGCTGCCCTGGTCGAGGTCGGCCTGCGTCACCTGCTCGGCCAGCGTGCGCGCCGAGGCCATGAACATCTCGTCGGTGATCCGCGTGGCCCCGGCAGCGACCACGCCCAGGCCGACTCCGGGGAAGATGTACGAGTTGTTGCCCTGGCGCGGCACGAAGAGCTTGCCGTCGAGACCGACGGGATCGAACGGCGAGCCGGACGCGAAGAGCGCGCGCCCGTTGGTCCAGCGATAGGCCTGCTCGGCGGTGCACTCGGCCTTCGACGTCGGATTGGAGAGCGCGAAGATGACGGGGCGCTCGTTGTTGGCCGCCATCGCGCGAACCACGGCCTCGTTGAAGGCGCCCGCCACCGCGGCCACGCCGATGATGGCGGTGGGCTTCAGCGCCTGCACCGCCTCGGTGAGCGTCGCCATGGGAGCATGCTCGTTCGCGAATCGCTTCTTCGCCCCGCTCAAGTCGTTGCGGCTCGCGACCACCAGGCCCTTGGAGTCGAACAGCCAGCAGCGCTTGCGCGCTGCCGCCTCGTCCAGCCCGTCGGCCATCATCGCCAGCACCGCGAGCTCCGCGATGCCCGTGGCTGCGCTGCCCGCCCCCTGGAAGAGGATCTTCTGGTCGATCATGCGCTTGCCGGTCACCCGCAGCGTGGTGAACAAGCCGGCGAGGGAGACCGCCGCCGTCCCCTGGATGTCGTCGTTGAACGTGCAGATCCGGTCGCGGTACTTGTCCAGCAGGCGCTGCGCGTTGTGGTTCGCGAAGTCCTCGAACTGCACCATCACGCCGGGGAAGACGCTGGTGGCTGCGGTGATGAACTCCTCGACCAGCGCGTCGTAGGGCTCGCCTGCGAGGCGCCTCTGGTGCAGGCCGATGTAGAGCGGGTCCTTCAGCAGCTCCTCGTTGTTGGTGCCGACGTCGAGAATGACCGGCAGGCACTCGTCGGGCGGCACCCCGGCGCACGCGGTATAGAGCGCGAGCTTGCCCACCGGGATGCCCATGCCGTTGGCCCCGAGGTCGCCGAGGCCCAGGATGCGCTCGCCGTCGGTCACCACGATGATCGAGGTCTTCGCGTGCGGCCAGTTGCGCAGCACCTGGGCCACGCGGCCGCGGTCCTGGGCGGTCACGTAGAGGCCGCGCGGGCGCTGGAAGATGTGGCCGAACTTCTGGCAGGCGAGCCCCACCGTGGGCGTGTAGACGATGGGGGTCATCTCGTCCGGGTGGTCCATGAGGATGCGGAAGTAGAGCGACTCGTTGCGGTCGTGCAGCGCGGCCAGGTTGATGAACTTCTCGAGGTCGTCGGTCTTGCGGCGGAAGTTGCCCAGCACGCGCGCCACCTGCTCGTCCTGCGTGCACACGTAGGGCGGCAAGAGGCCGCGCAACCCGAGCGCATCGCGCTCCGCCTCGGTAAAGGCCGTGCCCTTGTTGCGTTCCGGGGATCGGAGCAGGTCCATCCCCCTCAGGACGGGCGCGCCGGCTGTTTTTTTGTCGTTCATGGTGGATTCCTGTTTTCGAGTCCCATTCTAATCGTTGCGCGTCGCGATCCGGGCCGAGAGTGCGCGTACGTGCCCCTCGGCATCGACCCCCTCGCGGACATCCTCGTAGCCGCCGTGCTTCTCGAGGCGCTGGCGCAGGCCACGGCCCTGGCCCAGCCCGACCTCGAAGGCGAGGCAGCCGCCGGGACGCAGGAAGGCCGGCGCGTCGTTCACCAGGCGCTGCAGGATGCGGATTCCCAGAGGCCCGCCATCGAACGCGAGGCGCGGCTCATGGCCGATGATCTCGGCGGGCATGGTGTCGACCTTGAGCGTCGAGATGTACGGCGGGTTGCACACCACCAGGGCGGCCCGCCCGCGCAATCCCGCGGCCTCGAAGGGCCGCAGCAGGTCGCCGGCGAGGAAGCGCGCGCGCGCGCCGAGGCCGACATGCTCCGCATTGCGGGTGGCCAGCGCGACGGCATGCGGCGACAGGTCGGCGCCCCAGACGCGCGCACGCGGCTCGTGCCAGGCCAGCGCCAGCGCGAGATTGTCCGAGCCGGTGCAGGCGTCGAGGACGATGCCCTCGCCGCGCTGTCCGACGCTCTCGCGCAGTCGCAGGAGCGCGGCGTTTCCGAGCAGCTCGGTTTCCTTGCGCGGCACCAGCGCGCCCGCGCCGGCGAGAAACTCGACGCCCATGAACTCCTGGCGCCCGGTGAGGTGTGCGAGGGGCTCGCCGGCGAGCCGCCGGCCGACCAGCTCACGCAGCCGTGCGTGCGCCTCCGGCGGGAGGTCGCGCAGCGGCGTGGCCGCGGCCCGCTGCGCGGACAGGGCCATGCCCGTTGCGGCATGCCACAAAGCCGCGAGCGTTGCGGCCACGGTTTCTTCCGGCTTGTCCGGAAGCGGCCGCAAACCGGCGCTCAACCGCCGTTCACATTCGCCGTGGAGCGCCAGGCTCTCCGCCGGAAGCCGCGGCGCGTCGGCACGCTCGTCCACGCTCAGCCGCCGATCTCGTGCACCGGCTCGACCAGCGCCGGCGGCGCGTGGAGGTAGCGTGTCGCCGAGCGCTTCGCGGCGATGTCCTTGTAGATGAACGTACCCTGCGGCGCGGGAATCCCCAGGTAGGCCGCGAGGTCCTGCGCCGCGACCTCGTGGTTGAACGCCCAGAGCGCCACGTCCATCTTGTCGTAGGGGAGGGCGAAATAGAACTCGTCCTGTCCCTGCGGGAGACTGTAGGTATCGGTGGTCGGCGCCGCGTCGCAGATTTCCTGAGGGATGCCGAGGTGGCGCGCGAGCGCATAGACCTGCGTCTTGTAGAGGTGCGCGATCGGCTTCACGTCGGCGGCGCCGTCGCCGTTCTTCACGAAGAATCCCTGGTAGTACTCGAGGCGATTGGGCGTCCCGACCACCGCGTAGTTGAGGCGATCGGCGTGGAAGTACTCGAGGGTCTTGCGCACGCGCTGCTTGAAGCTGGTGGCGGCCACGACCTGGAGGTATTCCCGCACCGGCATTCGCGCCTCGCGCATCTCACCCGAGGGCGAGCGCACCACGAGCTTGAAGTAGTTGAACGTGCCCTCGCGCCCGCCGGCGATGGCGATCTTGCTCTTCCAGCCGGGGCCGTACTCCGGGAACACGCCGCGGATCGCTTCGTCGCGGTGGCTATAGCAGCCAAGCGCCTCGAGCGCGGGGGCGATGTCTTCCACGGCGTGGGCGATGCCCAGCTGGCCGGCCACGAGTGTTGCGCGCGACAGGGTCGTCGGCGCTGAGTCGTGCTCGGGCTGCATCAGGCCGAATACCTTGGCAGCGCCGAACGCGCGCACGGCGAGCGCGGCGCACACCGAGCTGTCCACGCCGCCCGAGATCGCGACGACGACGCCGCGCCGGCGCAGCTCGCTTCCCACGATCCCGACCAGCCGCGTGGCGATCCGCGCGACTTCGGCCTCGGCGTCGATCGACAGGATGTCCGGGTGCAGCAGGGGCCGGCCCGCCGATGCCATGCGGGGTATCTCAGGCCGCGGCCGGTGCGGCGCGCTTGCGGGCGAGGTAGGCGTCGATGCTTTGCAGGCTGTCGAAGTTCTCCGGCAGCATTTCCTCGTCGCGCACCTGGACGCCGAACGTCTCCTCGACGAACGTGATCAGCTCGATGAAGCCGGTCGAATCGAGGATGTGGTCGGCCATGAATGACGTGTCGTCGCGAATCTCGACGTCGCTGCCCATCACGAAGTTTTCCAGCAGGAACCCGCGAACCAGGGCCACGGCGTCTTGCACGATCTTCCTCTCGTTGTCCGCCGCGCTACCCGAGCGCGGCCTTCTTGATCTTGCCGGTGTCGGTCTTCGGCAGCTCGGCGACGAACTCCACGTGCTTGGGCGCCATGAAGTTCTCGAGGTGCTGGAGGCAGTGCCGGATCACGTCGCGCTCGGTGAGGGCGTGGCCCTCCTTGGGAACGACGAAGGCCTTGATGGCCTCGCCCAGCACCGGATCCGGAACGCCTACCACCGCTGCGTCGAGGACGCCCTCCAGGCTGTAGATGGCATTCTCGACCTCGCGCGGACTGACCTTCTCGCCCCGGCTCTTGATGATGTCGTCCTTCCGCGCCACGAAATAAAGCCACCCCTCCTCGTCGGTGCGGAACAGGTCGCCCGAATATAGCAGCACTTCGCCGGGCAGGATGCCGGGCTTGAGGCGCTGCGCGGTCTCGAGCGGCTTGCGCCAATAGCCGCGCATCACGTTGGAGCCGCGGATGACCAGCTCGCCGGTGCTGCCGTTGGGCAGCCGGCGGCCCGATTCGTCGACGAGCCATACTTCCTCGTTGGGCATGCCGCGCCCGACGCTCGGCGGCCGGATGTCGAGCTGCTCGGGCGGCAGGTAGGTCACCCGCTTGCACTCGGTGAGGCCGTACATCGAGAACAGGGTGGCCTGCGGGAAGAGCGCGCGCAGTCGGCGGATGTGCTCCTCGGAGAGCGCAGCGGCGGTGTTCGTGAGCATGCGCAGCGCCGAGAGGTCGTGGCGCTCCAGCCCCTTCAGGTTCATCAGCAGGGAAAACATCGTGGGAACCCCAGGGAACACGGTCACGCGCTCGCTCGCCATCCGCTCCAGCACTCTTACCGGAAACGCGAACGAGCGCTCGAGCGACACCGTCGCTCCGGCTCCGAAGGCCATGAGCACCTGGTAGAGGCCGTAGTCGAACGCGAGCGGGAGCGCGCAGGCGACGACGTCGCTTTCGCGCAGCCCCAGGTATCCGCTCACCGAACGTGCCGCGCAGACCATGTTCAGGTGCGAGAGCATCACGCCCTTGGGGTCGCCGGTCGAGCCCGAGGTGTAGATGATCGCGGCAAGATCCTGGTCGATGACATCCGGCTCGACTCCCGTGCCCGCGATGGGGTCGTCGGCCGCGGGATAGGGCCGGCAACGATCGGGCAGCTCACCGGCGCCGCAGTCGACCACCAGGGCGGTGTGCACCGAGCGGTTCGAGGCGAGAGCGTCGCGCCAGGCATTCCGGAGCGCCGCGTGCGTGACGAGCGCGCTGGCGCTCATGTCGTCCAGGACATAGGCCAGCTTCTCGGCCTTCGTGAGCGCGTTGATGGGCACGAAGACGGCGCCGATGCGCAGGGTTGCGTAAATGCCCGCCACCAGCTCTATCCCGTTGTCGAGGAACAGGGCTACGCGGTCGCCGCGACGCACGCCGCGCGAGCGCAGCAGGCGCGCCAGCTGGCCGACGCGACGCTCCACCTCGCGATACGTGTACGCGACGCCCTCGCAGGAAAGGGCGCGTTTTTCCGGAAGGCGCAGTGTCGTGGCGTCGAAAGCGGAGTGCAGGAGCATGCGCGGCCTCAGGCAGCGAGCGCGGGCGAGGCCGCCAGACGCCCCGAGCCCATGTCGTGGCCGAGCACGAACTGCTCGTGCAGCAGCATGGTCGAGAGGATCGCGACGAACGAGATGTTGTCCGCGAATCCGATCGCGCGTCCCGCGCGGCATTTCTCGTAGAGCTTGGCGGTGGCCGCGGGATCGAAGTAGCCAGCAGACGCGATCGACGCCGGAGCGAACAGGTGCGCGACGTAGTCCACCGGCCGCCCGCCCTCGAAGAAGCTCGCGCTGTCGGGAGCGCGGTAGGGCTGCTTCACGCGGCTGCGCACCGACTCGGGCAGCAGGCCGCGCATCGACTTGCGCAGCAGGTACTTCTCGGCGAGGCCGCGCAGCTTCAGCTGCGGCGGCAGCCGGTTCGCGAACTCGATCACGCGGTGGTCGAGGAAGGGGAAGCGCCCTTCGACCGAGTGCGCCATGGCCATGCGGTCGCCCTGCGAGCAAAGCAGGTAGCCGGTCATCAGCGTGTGCGCCTCGATGTACTGGTCGCGGCCCATGGGAACCCACTTTGCGATGTCCGCGGGCAGGGTCTCCAGGATCGCCGAGCGCGGGTCCCAGTCGCCGAGCGACTCGCGCATCGACGCCGAGAAGAAGCGCGCGGTGCGGCCGGTGGTGGACCAGCGCGGCAGGTGCGCGAAGTAGGGCTGGGCCAGGTGCTCCATGCCCTCCTTGAAGAACGCCTCGCCGAATGCCCTGGCGCCCACCGGCGAATGCTTCAGGTACGGATAGAGCCGCTCGAGAATGCGCGGGCGCCAGGCCGAATCCGGGGAGCGCGCCCAGAAGCGCCGGACCTTCGCTTCCTTGAAAAGGTCGTATCCGCCGAACACCTCGTCGGCGCCTTCGCCCGTCAGCACCACTTTGTAGCCCGCCTCGCGCACGTGCGCCGAGAGCAGCATCAGTGGCGCGGGGGCGGTGCGCACGATGGGGGTCTCGACGTGGAAGACGGTCGCCGGAAAGACCGCCGCGATGTCCGCGCGCGTGCATTGCACCGACGTGCTCACGGTGCGCAGGTAGTCGATCATCTGCCGCTGGTAGGCGCTCTCGTCGAACTCGGCGTCCTCGAACGTGAGCGAGAACGTGCGCAGCGGCGCGCCGGTGAAGTCGCGCACGAGGCTGGCGATGATGGCGGAGTCGAGGCCGCCGCTGAGGTAAGCGCCCACCGGAACGTCGGCGCGCAGTTGCAGGCGCACCGCGTCGACCAGCAGCGCGCGCAGCTCCTCGGCGAGTTCGCCCTCGCCGCGGCGCGTGACCGCCGCGGGCTCCGGGAAGCTCCAGTCCCAGTACTTGCGCAGCCGCTTCACGCCGCCTTCCACGACCAGCACGTGCCCCGGGGGAAGCGAAGAGATGCCTTCGAACGCGGTGCGCGGCGCCAGCGGCGACCAATACGTGCAGATCTCCGCGAGCGCGCGCCGGTCGAGGCCGCGAGGCACACCGGGCAGCGCGAAAATTGCCTTTACTTCGGATGCGAACACGAGGCGCCCGCCGTGCTGCGCATGGAACAGGGGCCGGATGCCGGTGCGGTCGCGTGCGAGCACGAGGCGCTTGCGTGGCGCGTCCCACAGGGCGATCGCGAACTGGCCGTTGAGGTCCTCGACGAAGCGCTCGCCCTTCTCCTCGTAGAGATGGACGAGGACCTCCGTATCGGCCTGCGTGTAGAAGCGGTGGCCGCGCGCCTCGAGTTCGAGGCGCAGCTCGACGTAGTTGAAGATCTCGCCGTTGAAGGCGACCCAGACGGTGCGATCCTCGTTGTGGATCGGCTGCTGGCCGGTGTGCAGGTCGATGATGCTCAGGCGCGCGTGCGCGAGGCCGATCGACCCGTCCAGCAGGAAGCCGTCACCGTCGGGGCCGCGGTGCCGAAGCCGTGCGATCATCGCCTCCAGCTCAGCGCGCCTGGGCGCTTTCCCCGCCTCTGAGCTTAGAATGCCTGCGATGCCGCACATCTCACGTCCAATTCAGTCTGTCCCAGCGCGCGGTCTGCCTCTCGGTGCGCCTCCGTGGCAATGGTACCGCAGGCGAGCCGGACGGTGCCCGCCACGAGTCGGTCGATGACGGCCAGATCGGCCGCGGCGGCAGGCCTGCGCGAACGGATCAAGGCGCTGCCCCTGGTCCGCGACTGGAGGCGCCGCCGCGCCGTCGCGCATTTCCTGTCCAAGGAGGGGTTCGCTTCGTGCTACGGCGTGTTCGCCGACTTCGGCGAAGCCCGCCGCTTTCTTCCGCCCAACAAGGAATTCGACGACGAGGCGCTGGCGAGAATGTACGTGGACCAGCGGCTGGACCGGATTTTCGGCTACGACTATCCAGTGATCCATTGGATGGGCGAAGCATTCCGAAACGGCTCCACTCGCGTCTTCGACATCGGCGGCTCGGTCGGAGTGCACTTCTACGCGTACCGCCGCTACCTCGGCTATCCGAGCTCCCTCGCCTGGGAGGTCTACGAGACGCCGGCCGTTGTTCGCATGGGGCGGGAAATGGCCGCGCGCGAGCGTGCCGTGGCGCTCACGTTCACCCAGGAGCTCGAACCTGCCAGCGTGCACGCCGATATCTGGATCTCCGCCGGCGCAATCCACTACCTGGAACACTGGCGCCCGAACTTGCTGCTCGGCGCGTGTCGCGACAAACCGGAACACGTAATACTCAACAAGCTTCCACTTTACGAGGGGGACGATTTCGTAACGTCCCAGAATCTCATCGAAGGCGCGTTCGCCCCGCATCATGTCTACAACCGCGGGCGCTTCATCGCCGATATCGAAGGCGCCGGATACGCCTTGATGGACTCCTGGGAAGTGCCGGAGCGTGCGTTGCGAATTCCCGACCATCCGGAACGGAGCATTCCGCACTTTACGGGCCTCTGTTTCCGCAGGCGATGACGATGGCAACCAGCCACGTGCTGCGTCTCGCCCCTCTTTGGTGGGGCTTCGGCTTCGTCGGGGTCGGCATTGTCACTGCGCTCTCGCTCATGCCCGGCGTACCCGCTCTCCCGGGTGACAGGGGCGGATGGGGCGGACACATCCTTGCGTACGCTACGATGATGGGATGGTTCGCGCAGCTCCTGCGATCGTCAGGCAAGAGGCTGGCGATGGGTGCGGCCTTGTGTGCAGTGGGGGTGTTGCTGGAATTTGCGCAGCTCGCAATGGGATTCCGATCCTTCGACGAGATGGACATGCTCGCGGATGCGATTGGCGTGTGCGTCGGATGGCTGGCCTCGCCACCGCGCGTGCCGGAGTTCATCGCCGCCCTGGACCGCGTGTTGGCGCGCCGGATGGGACCTGCCAAGGGGAGTTCCGCATGACCGATTTGCCCAGCACCGATGACGTAGTGCGGCCCACCCGCGACGAAGCCGAAGAAGCGGTGCGCACGCTGATCCGCTGGGCGGGCGACGATCCGACCCGCGAGGGCCTGCGGGACACGCCGGCGCGCGTCGCCCGCGCCTACGAGGAATTCTTCGCGGGCTATACGCAGGACCCGAAGGCGATCCTGGCGCGCACCTTCACGGAGGTCGAGGGCTACGACGAGATGATCGTGATGAACGACATCCGCTTCGAGAGCCACTGCGAGCACCACATGGTGGCGATCATCGGCAAGGCGCACGTGGGCTACCTTCCCGACCGGCGCGTGGTGGGAATCTCGAAGCTCGCGCGCCTGGTCGAGGTCTACGCGCGGCGCCTGCAGGTACAGGAGAAGATGACGGTGCAGATCGCCGACGCGCTGCAGGAGATCCTCAAGCCCAAGGGTGTAGC
>JBKJYC010000068.1:0-3250 GCA_046715885.1 Usitatibacter sp. | reverse complement strand
GCGCCACGGCCTCGTTCACCCGCGCCTCGAAGAGCTGCGCGGCGCGCTCGTCGATGACCGTGCCCATGTCCATCGAGCGCTCGGACGGGTCGCCGTGCTTCCACGCCTTCGTCTTTGCCACGAGCATCTCGACGAAACGCCCGGCGACGCCTTCCTGCACGAGGATGCGCTTCACCGCGGTGCAGCGCTGGCCGCTGTTCTTGTAGGAGCCCTGCACGGCGAGCGTCGCGGCTTCCTCGAGGTCGGCGTCCTCCATGACGATGAGGGGATCGTTGCCGCCCAGCTCGAGCACGATGCGCCGGTAGCCGGCCTTGGAGGCGATGTACTTGCCCACCGCCACGCCGCCGGTGAAGGTGACGAGGTCCACGTTCTCGTTGGTGATCAGCTCGTCGGCGATCTCGCGCGGGTCGCCGGTCACGACCTGCAGCATCGGCGGCGGCAGGCCCGCCTCGTGGAGCAGCGCGGCGAAGTAGATCGCCGACAGCGGCGTCTTCTCCGAGGGCTTGAGCACCATGCGGTTGTTGGTCGCCACCGAGGGCGCCACCTTGTGCGCCACCTGGTTCATCGGATGGTTGAAGGGCGTGATGGCCGAGATCACGCCCAGCAGCGGCTCGCGCCTGGTGAACACGCGGCGGTTCTTGCCGTGGGGGGTGAGGTCGCAGGAAAAGGCCTGGCCGTCGTCCTTCAGCGCCTCGATCGCGCTGAAGGTGAGCACGTCGCAGACCCGGCCCACCTCGTAGAGGGAATCCTTCTTGCACAGTCCCGATTCCGAGGTGATCAGATCGGACGCGGCCTCGGCGCGCTCGCGCAGCAGCATCGCCGCCTTCTGCAGGATCGAGGCGCGCTCGTAGCGCGTGAGCACGGGCCGGTAGGCGCGCGCATCGGCAAAGGCGCGGCGTACCGCGTCGACGCCGGCACGCGGCACGCTGCCGACACGTTCTCCGGTGTAGGGATTGACGACTTCGAGCTTGTCGCGCGCGGTCTGGGGCAGGACGTTCATGGGGGGGCCGACAAATGATTGTTGACAATCTACCACACCGGACTATGCTGGCGGCAGTCCGCCTTTCGAACCCTCCCATGCCCTCCAAAGTCGCCCGTCCCGACGCGCAGACCGCCAACGGCGCCGCCATCGAGCTGCTGCAGAGCCATTCCCTCACGACCCTGGTCCAGCAGGAGCTCGAGCGCCAGATCATCGACGGCAAGCTGCCCGCGGGCGCCAAGCTGAACGAGGCCGACATCGCCGCGGAGCTGCGCGTCTCGCGCGGCCCGGTGCGCGAGGCCTTCCGCGCCCTGGACCAGAGTGGCCTGGTGCGCACCGAAAAGAACCGCGGCGTCTTCGTGCGCCAGGTCTCCCTCGAGGAGGCGCACGAGATCTACGAGGTGCGCGCGGCCCTGGACGGGCTCATCGGGCGCCTTGCCGCCCGGCGCATCAAGCCCGCGCAGCTGGCGCGGCTGAAGGACATCGTCAAGCGCATGCACGTCGCCAGCCGCGCGCTCGATTCCGCGTCCTATTACCCGCTCAACATCGAGTTCCACGAGGTGCTCGCCGAGGCCTCCGGGAACCAGGCGTTGATCGAGAACTACCGCCGCGTCGTGAACGAGCTGAACCTGTACCGCCGCGAGGCCCTGGCGCGCGACGCGAAGAGCATCCCCATCTCGGCCAAGGCCCACGACGACATCGTGAAGGCCGTGGCCAAGGGCGATGCCGAGCTCGCCGGGCGCCTCCTCTTCGACCACGTGATCGACGGCCGCGACCGCCTCGCGCGCACGCTGCGCGCCGAACCCACCCCAGGAAAGAACCGCGAATGAACGCTGCCCACACCCCGACCGTCGAGGTCAACGGCACCACCTATCGCTGGCCGAAGAAGCCCGTCGTCGTCGTGTGCATCGACGGCGGCGATCCGGTGTATCTCGCGCAGTTCGTGAAGGAAGGTGCCGTCCCCAACATCGAGCGCTTCATGAAGAACGGGTACGCGTCCGTCGCCGACGGCACCGTTCCCAGCTTCACGTGCCCGAACAACATGTCGATCATCACCGGCACGCCGGCCTCGCGCCACGGCATCTCGGGCAACTTCTACCTCGACACCACCACCGGCAAGGCCATCGTGATGACCGGGCCCGAGCTGCTGCGCGGCGACACGATCCTCGCGAAGTTCGCCAAGGCCGGGGCGAAGGTGGTGGCCATCACCGCCAAGGACAAGCTGCGCAGGCAGCTCGGCAAGAACCTCGACTTCGCCAACGGCAGCATGTGCTTCTCCTCGGAGAAGGCCGACCAGGCGACGAAGGCCGAGAACGGCATCGACGACGTGCTGCGTTTCGTGGGCAAGCCGCTGCCGAACATGTACTCCGAGGATCTCTCGATGTTCGTGCTCGACGCCGGCATCAGGATCCTCGAGCGCGACCGGCCGGACCTCATGTTCCTGTCGCTCACCGACTACGTTCAGCACAAGTATTCGCCCTCGGAGGGTGCCGCGCGCAGGTTCTACCAGGACATGGACGCGCGCTTCGGCAGGCTCGAGGCGCTGGGCGCGGTGGTGGCGCTCACCGCCGACCACGGGATGAACGACAAGTCCACCGCCGAGGGCCAGCCGAACGTGATCTGGCTGCAGGACGTGCTGGACGCGAAGTTCGGCAAGGGCGACGTGACCGTCATCTGTCCCATCACTGACGCATTCGTCGCGCACCATGGCGCGCTGGGGGGATTCGTTCGCGTTTACTGCCAGGGCAGGACCACGCCGCGCCAGGTGATGGAGGCGCTCTCGGGCATGCGCGGGCTGGACGCCGTATATGACAAGGAGACCGCGTGCCGGCTGCTGGACCTACCCGCCGACCGCGAGGCAGACGTGGTGGTGATCTCGGACGCCGGCACTTGCATCGGCGGTGCCAGGGAGGCCCACGACCTGAAGGGCCTGGAGGGGCACCGGCTGCGCACCCACGGCGGCATCGCGGAAGCGAAGGTGCCGTTCATCACCAGCGCGCCGCTCAATCCCGAGTACCGCGTGAAGGCCGGCTTCGCGACCATGAAGAGCTATCAGGTGTTCGAGTTCGTCATCAACGGAGCCGCGCAGTGACGGCGGTGGCCGAACCCGACCTCGGGTACAAGCCGCGCGATTTCTTCTACGGCGGCAAGTGGCAAGCGCCCACGCAGGAACTTCATCGGCGCGGGCGTCGCTGCCAGACGCCGCCCGGTCGTTGCGACATAATCGGCACGCAAACAACCTCCACAGTCTCGCCCCCACCCCCCCAGGAG
>JBKJYC010000067.1:0-2753 GCA_046715885.1 Usitatibacter sp. | reverse complement strand
CCTTCCTGCACCACATGGTGCGCAACCTCGTCGGCGCGTTGGGCTACGTGGGCGCGGGCCGCCAGGACCGCGCCTGGCTCGAGCGCGTGCTCGCCGCGCGCGACCGCCGCCTCTCGGCGCCCACTTTCGCCCCCGACGGGCTGTACCTCTCGGCCATCGAGTACGATGGCGCTTTCCGGTTGCCCGCCTTCCGGGCGCTGCCGCTCATAGCACCCAGGCCATGAGAACGCGCATCAAGATCTGCGGGATCCGCGAGCCCGGGCACGCGCGCCTCGCCGCCGAGGAGGGCGCCGATGCCGTGGGGCTCGTCTTCTATTCGAAAAGCCCGCGGTTCCTCGAGGCGGATCGCGCCGCCGAGGTCGCCGCCGTGCTGCCGCCGTTCGTGCAGGCGGTGGGCCTGTTCGTGAATGCGCCCGAAGGGGAGGTCCGGCGCATCCTCGATCGCGTGCCCCTGGACCTGCTCCAGTTCCACGGCGACGAGTCGCCGGAGGAATGCGCGCGCTACGGCCGGCCATACCTGCGCGCAGTGCGCATGGAGGAGGGGGTCGATTTGCTAGAATATGCGCACCGATTCTCCCGCGCGAAGGCGCTGCTTCTCGACGCGCACGTACCCGGCGAGCCCGGCGGCACCGGGCGCAGTTTCGACTGGGGGCGCATCCCCCGCGACTTGCCTCTTCCCATCGTGCTTGCCGGCGGCCTCGATCCGGAGAACGTGGGGCGCGCGATTCGCGAGGCGCGGCCCTGGGCGGTGGATGTTTCCAGCGGCGTGGAGCGGGAACGCGGCGTGAAGGACCCGGCGAAGATCGCCGCATTCATTCGGAGCGTGCAACGTGAAGATGTACGACCTGCCTGACGCGAGCGGCCATTTCGGCCGTTACGGCGGTACCTTCGTCGCCGAGACGCTGCGCGCGGCGTTGGACGAGCTCACTCTGGCGTACTCGAAGTACCGCGAGGATCCGCAGTTCCAGGCCGAGCTCGCCTACGAGCTCGAGCACTACGTCGGACGCCCCAGCCCGGTCTACCACGCGAAGCGGCTGTCGGAAGACCTGGGCGGCGCGCAGATCTACCTCAAGCGCGAGGACCTGAACCACACCGGCGCGCACAAGGTGAACAACACGGTGGGCCAGGCGCTGCTCGCCCGGCGGATGGGCAAGCCGCGCGTCATCGCCGAGACCGGCGCGGGACAGCACGGGGTGGCCACCGCCACCGTCGCGGCGCGCTACGGCATGGAATGCGTCGTCTACATGGGCACCGAGGACGTGGCCCGCCAGGCGCAGAACGTCTATCGCATGAAGCTCCTGGGCGCGACGGTGGTGCCGGTGGAGAGCGGCTCGAGGACCCTCAAGGACGCGCTGAACGAAGCCATGCGCGACTGGGTGACCAATGTCGGGAACACGTTCTACATCATCGGCACGGTCGCCGGCCCCCACCCGTACCCGATGATGGTGCGCGACTTCAATGCGATCGTCGGAAGCGAGTGCGTCGAGCAGATGCCCTTGATCGCGGGACGCCAACCCGATGCGGTGCTCGCTTGCGTCGGCGGCGGCTCCAACGCGATGGGGATTTTCTTCGCCTACGTTCCCGACGAGACCGTGAAGCTGATCGGCGTGGAGGCCGCGGGCCTGGGCCTCGCCACGGGCAAGCACGCCGCGTCGCTTTCCGCCGGCTCTCCGGGCGTGCTGCACGGCAACCGGACCTACCTGCTGCAGGACGCGAACGGCCAGATCCTCGACACCCATTCCATCTCCGCGGGCCTCGACTATCCCGGCGTAGGCCCCGAGCATGCGTGGCTCAAGGATTCGGGCCGAGCGCAGTACGTGTCGGTCACCGACGACGAGGCGCTCCACGCTTTCCATACCCTCTGCCGCACGGAGGGCATAATCCCGGCTCTCGAATCGAGCCACGCCGTGGCGCATGCGATGAAGATCGCGCCGACGATGGCGAAGGACAAGGTGCTGCTCGTGAACCTCTCCGGCCGTGGCGACAAGGACATGCACACGGTCGCGAAAGCCTCGGGACTGGCGTTTTGAGCCGCATCGCCGCGACCTTCGAGAAGCTGCGCGCGGCGCGCCGGGTCGCGTTGATTCCCTTCGTCACCGCCGGGGACCCCGCGCCGGCGCAGGCCGCGGTCATCCTGCAGGCGCTGGTCGCGGGCGGTGCCGATGTGATCGAGCTGGGCGTGCCGTTCTCCGACCCCATGGCCGACGGCCCCGCGATCCAGCGCTCCTCGGAACGCGCGCTCAGGCACAACGTGGGTTTGAAGGACGTGCTCACGATGGTCGCGGCATTCCGTCGCGCCACCGACACGACGCGGATCGTGCTGATGGGATACGCGAATCCGGTCGAGCGCATGGGCTTCGAGGCCTTCGTTTCCGCGGCGGGCAAGGCGGGCGTGGACGGCGTGCTCATCGTCGACTATCCCCCCGAGGAGAGCGGCCCGTGGCTGGCCGCGCTCGAAGGCTCGGGCATCGATCCCATCTTCCTGCTCTCGCCCACCTCCACCGATGCCAGCATCGATCGCGTGGCGCGCGTGGCCCGGGGATATATCTACTACGTCTCCCTGAAAGGCGTGACGGGAGCGGCGAACATCGACACGCAGGACGTCGAGGGCATGATCCGCCGCATCCGTGGCCACACGCCGATCCCGGTGGGCGTGGGATTCGGCATCCGCGATGCCGCCACCGCGCAGCGCGTCGCGGCGTGCGCCGACGCCGTGGTCATCGGCAGCCGCATCGTGCAGGAGATCGCCGAGG
>JBKJYC010000066.1:0-6152 GCA_046715885.1 Usitatibacter sp. | reverse complement strand
ATCAATTACAAGACGCAGGATTTTGCTGAACAGGCCAAGAAGCTCACCGGGGGCGCCGGGGTCAACGTGATCCTCGACATGGTGGCCGGCGACTACGTGCCGCGCGAGTTGAAGGCGCTTGCCGACGACGGGCGCCTGGTTTTCATCGCCACGCTCGGCGGATCGAAAGCCACCGTGGACATCCTGGAAGTGATGCGCCGCCGCCTGCATGTCACCGGCTCTACGCTGCGCCCCAGGAGCGTCGAGTACAAGGCGGGGCTCGCGCGCGCGCTGCGCGAGAAGATCTGGCCCTTGATCGAGGCCGGGAAGATCAAGCCCGTCATCCACGCCACATTCCCGCTCGCCGAGGCCGCGAGGGCCCACGAGCTGATGGAGAGCGGGACTCACATCGGGAAGATCGTGCTCACCGTGGCCGACTGAGATCCGGCTTCGACCTGGCCTTTCCTCCTCGTGATTCGCCCGCGAACTACTCCACCTTGGCGCCCGAGGAGATGACGACCTTCTCCCATTTCGCGGTCTCGGCCGCGATCACCCGGCCGAAATCCTCCGGAGTTCCGGAGATGGGCTTGCCGCCCAGCTCGGCCAGGCGCTCGCGCATCTTCGGGTCGGCGAGCGCGCGGTTCACCTCGGCGTTCACCTTGTCGATGATCGGGCGCGGCGTTCCCTTGGGGAAGCCGATCCCGAACCACGCCGTCGCCTCGTAACCGGGAACGGTCTCCGCGACGGTCGGTGTGTCGGGCATCGACGGGTCGCGCTCGATGGAGGTGACGGCAAGCGCGCGCAGGCGCCCGCCCTTGATGTGGCCGATGGACGAGGGGAGGTTGTCGAACAGCACGTGCACCTGGCCGGGGATCAGGTCCGCGATCGCCGGGCCCGCGCCCTTGTAGGGGACGTGCAGCATGTTGCAGCCCGTCATCGACTTGAAAAGCTCGCCGGACATGTGCACCGAGGTGCCGCTGCCGGAGGACGCCATGTTGATCTTGCCGGGGTTCGCCTTGCAGTACGCGATGAATTCCGCCACGGTCTTCGCGGGAAAGCTGTTCGTCACTTCCATCACGTTCGGCGTGCGCATCAGGCCGGCGACCGGCTCGATGTCGCGGATCACGTTGAAGTTGAGGTTCTTGTAGAGCGTCGCGTTGATCCCGTGGGCGGGATTGACGAGCAGCATCGTGTAGCCATCGGGCGGCGACTTGACCACGATCTCCGTGCCGATGTTGTTGCCGCCGCCGGGCTTGTTCTCGATGATGAACTGCTGGCCCATCTTTTCGCCCAGCCACTGGGCGATGATGCGTGCCAGCACGTCGGTGGTGCCCCCGGGCGGGTAGGGCACGATCCACTTCACGGGCCTGGTCGGATAGTCCTGGGCCGCGGCGGGAGCGATCCCGGCGATCCCGATGAACAACGTGGCGGCAAGCAGGCGGGCAATGCGGATCACGAGCGGTCTCCTTGGCGTGGGTTTGGCGGCGTCCTTACTTTACCGCCGGAAATCGCCGGAAACTCGTGGATTGACGCTTCATCGTCATAAGCGATGAAAGTCCGGGTGCCGTATTACCCGGCGGGGCCGGGGTTCAGCTTCCGGCGGCGGCGGGGGACAGCGAGCGGTGATAGGTCCGCCAGAGCGGCGGGCTCAGCTGGTACTTGCCGGACATCTCGTCCACGATCGCCGCCAGGGTCTTGCGGCAGGCGCGGTCGCAGGTAGGCAAAGGGGCCACCCGCCAGTTGACGCCATCGGTCGCGTCGCAGAAGAAGGGAAAGGGGGTCTTGCAGACCAGGCAGCCGGCATTGGCCCGGTGCAGCCTGAATCGCTCTTCGAGGAGAACGTAGAGTTCTTGTCGATCGATCACGGTGCGCATGGACGCCAAAGTACAGGACGCAACTGGGCGGTAGTGTGACGGGCCGCACAAACGGGATTACAGACGTAGCCTTGTCCCTCCGCGCTGGTTCTTGAGGCGATAACCCGTCCTGAAGATCCACACGACGAGCCTCGTCCAGGTCGCGCGCCTCGATCAGCGTGAAGCCGCCGAGCTGCTCCTTCGTTTCCGCGAACGGACCATCGGTCATGGTGAGCTTGCCGCCGCGCTGTGTGGCCCGTCCAGCCGGTGCTCACCTGGCGGGCGCTACGCATCCACGCGATGCTCCAGTGCCTCGCCGATGAGACCGGCATCCACTTCGTGGACCTGCTGTGCGACCCCAAGGATGATCCCTTCGTGCGCGAGCCGCGCCGCTACTACTGCGAGGACCTGATCCATCCCTCGGCGGAAGGCTACGCGCTCTACTTCACCGCGCTGCTCACCAAGGGGCGCCTGGCGCAATACCTCTCGCCCGACCAGGGCTAGCGCGGCACGTCAATCCTTGATCGTGCGCGGCACGATCTCGAGCGTTTCGCCGCCCTGCTCCAGCCAGACATGCCCATCCTGGATCGTGCACGACACCGTCATCGTGCGGCCCACGCGCGCCGCCATCGCCCGCGTGGACTCGGGACTCAGGTCCACGACGCAGAGGTTTCCCAGCCGCGCGAGCGTGCCGGCGTTCTCGTTCCACCACATCTCGGCGGGCCGGCCCCCGTAGGTGTACACCGAGACGCGCTTCGCGCGGCCCGAGGCCTTGCGCACGCGCCGCTCGTCGGGCAGGCCCACGTCGATCCACGCGTCGATGGCGCCGGTGAGGTCCTTCTGCACCAGGTCGGCCTCGTCCTCGCTGCTCAGGCCGCGGCCGAATTCGAGCGCCTCGTCCGCATTCAGCGCGAAAACCAGCAGCCGCACCATCATCCGCTCGTCGGTTTCCGACGGATGGCGGGCGAGGGTGAGCGAATGCGTGGCGAAATGCCTGCGGTCGAGGTCGGAGACCTGCAGCTCCGCCTTGAAGATCGTGGCCTTGATGGCCATGGCGCGGCCTATTTCGCTTTCAGGCCCTTGCGGAGCAACTCCTCGACGACCTCGTTCACGCCGGTGCCGTGCGTCCGGGCCAGCGCCTGGATCTCCTTCACCAGATCGCCCTGCAGCTTCACCGCGAACGGCACCAGGCCGGCCTCCTGGTCACGGCGGCGCTGCTGCCTCCGGTCGACGACCTCGGCCGCGCCCTTGCCGTAGCGGTCCGAGCCGCCCGGACCCTGCCGACCGGCGATGGTCTTGCCCTTCACTTTTTCCAGGTCCGCTTTCTTCACGCTCGCTCCTTCGTATCGGTCCCCCGATTTTATAGAAAGAGTTACCTCCGGTTCTCCTACTCTTTGCATCTTTTCGGCCTACACGCGGCGGCGCAAACTCTGCCGATGCCCGGCGTGGAGGAAGAATGCTACGGGGCACGCCGCTTGCAAGGGGGAAGGGGTGGGCCGACCGACCCATTCCAATTGCGAACCAGGAGATCCAGATGGCACCGAACCAAAAGGGGAACGGCAACGGCCGCGAAGGCAAGAGCAACCGGGGGTTCGCCTCCATGGCACCGGAGCGGCAGCGCGAGATCGCCAGCCTGGGCGGGCGCGCCGCGCACCGCGAGGGCACCGCGCACGAATTCACGCCCGAGGAGGCGCGCGAGGCCGGCCGCAAGGGCGGCGAGGCCCGGGCACTTCGCAGCGCCCGGCGGCGCGAGCAGGGCCCGGAGACTTCCGCCTCCACCGCGTCCCCGCGAGGCACCGAGGAATCGCAGCGCAGCAACCGGGAGTCCTAGGCGCGGCCCTGATTGTTACGAGTGGTTTCGGAAAAAAGTGCAAGAACGGGCCGACGTGCGCAGCGCCCGCCCTCGGAAATTGTTCTGGCACGGAGGTTGCAAGCCTCGAGGGCGTAACAGTGTTCCATTACTCCTCCCTGTTCAATCCCCGCTTCGGCGGGGATTTTTTTCGGGGAAACCACTTTGTTGTGGTCTTCGACGCGACAGCGCGCACCTACCGGACTGCGAGCCGCCTTCCGATCCAATTCCGCGCCGGTGTCCCGTAATGTGGTGGCATCGCGAACCACTCGGAGAAGCTTGAAATGAACAACAAGATCGTCGAAGGCAAACACCAGCAGTTCATCGGCAGCGCGCTGCAGCGCTACGCGCGCCTGATCGGCGACACCTTCACCCTCCTGGTTGGAAAGCGCCTCATGGTCAAGGGCATCGCACTTGTCCTCGAAGGCATGCGGCAGGATGCCGGCCCGCGCCCGCAGCCGGCGCGCCTGCGTCGCCGCGTCGCCGCAGCTCACAGAGCTAGACTGGCTCCCCTCGTTCGCGGGGGGAGCCGGTGCGCAAAGCCACAGTCACCTTCATCTTCATACTCGTCGCCATGGACATTCTGGCGATGGGTATCATCATTCCCGTCCTGCCGAAGCTCGTGGAGCGCTTCATGGGCGGGGATACCGCGCGCGCCGCCGAGGTGTACGGTGTGTTCGGAACCGCATGGGGCGTGATGCAGTTCCTGTTCATGCCCGTGCTCGGGATGCTCTCCGACCGCTTCGGACGCCGGCCCGTGATCCTCGTCTCCTGCCTCGGCCTTGGCCTCGACTACTTTCTGATGGCGCTGGCGCCGAACCTGGCCTGGCTCTTCGTCGGCCGCCTGATCTCGGGCATCACCGCCGCCTCGATCTCCACGGCCTTCGCGTACATCGCCGACGTGACGCCGCCGGAGAAGCGCGCGGGCGCATTCGGCATCATGGGTGCCGCTTTCGGCGTGGGCTTCGTCATCGGTCCGGCGCTGGGGGGCGTGCTGGGCGGAGTCGATCCACGGCTGCCGTTCTGGGTCGCGGGCGCGCTGGCACTCGTGAACGCCGGGTACGGATTCTTCGTGCTCCCCGAGTCCCTTCCGCCGGAGAAACGCGCGAAACAATTCGCCTGGTCGCGGGCGAACCCGCTGGGCTCGCTCAAGCTGCTGCGTTCCCATCCGGAGCTCTTCGGGCTGGCTACGGTCCTTTTCCTGATGCAACTCGCGCACGTCGTGCTGCCGAGCGTTGCGGTCCTCTACATGGGGTATCGCTACGGTTGGGGCGAGCTGGCGGTGGGCTTGGTGCTGGCAGGCGTCGGCGCGTGCGCGATGGTTGTGCAGGGCGGGCTGGTGCGCAAGGTGGTTCCGCGCATCGGCGAGCGCCGCGCGCTGGCCATCGGTCTTTTTTTCGGCGCCGCCGGCTTCTTCATGTACGGCCTGGCGCCGCTGGGCTGGATGTTCCTCCTGGCGGTGCCGGTCATGTCGCTGTGGGGCTTCGCGGGCCCATCCGCCCAGGCGCTCATGACGAAGCATGTCGGGCCTGCGGAGCAGGGACAGCTCCAGGGTGCCACCGCGAGCTCGATGTCGCTCGCGGGCGTCTTCGGTCCGGGACTCTTCGCGGTGACCTTCGCATCCACGATCGACCGGATGCCGGGCGCCGCCTTCCTCCTCGCCGGGATGCTCCTGCTGCTGGCACTCGCCATCGGACTGCGTGTCACCCGGAAAAGATAATTGGAGTCTGACCCCAATTATCTAGACCGCGCCGGCCTTCTTCAGGAGCTTCGCGACCGCCTCGGCGACCTTCCGGTAGCCCTGCGCGTTGGGATGCACCAGGTCGGACTTGAGATTGCGATCGGTGAGCACGGATTCGAGGATCGCGACTTCCACGGGGACATTGAACTCCTGCCCGATCTCGCCGTAGAACTTCGGCATCACGATTCCGAACCCCGGCTTCGGCGTGGCGAGGATCACCACCGGGATGTTGCGATCGCGCGCGAGCTTCACCATCGCGCGAACGTTGTCACGCGCCTTCGCGTCGTCCATCTTGCGCAGGAAGTCGTTGCCGCCGTGGCACAGGATCAGCAAGCCCGGCTTCACCTCGTCGAGCACTTCGGGCAGGCGTGCCAGCCCTTCCTCGCTCACCTCGCCCGGGACGCCCGAGCGCACCACCTTGCGGCCGACCAGACCCTCCAGCACGGCGGGATAGGAGTCCGTCGTGCCGGCGCCGGTGCCGAACGTGAGACTGTCGCCGAAGGCGAGGATGGTCGCATTGGCGTCGAGCTTGCCGAGCTTGGGGTAGTTGCCCCCGCAGCTCGCGACCGCCAGCAGGAGGACCCAAAGGCAGGCCCGCAGGGGGACGCGCATGAACCCGGATGAAAAAACGCCCATGAAGGTCAGAGTACCGGTGAGGTGAGCCGCGCGACGGATTCCAGGAACGCCGCCATCTTGGCGCTGCGCCGGTGCTTCTGCGGCCGCGCCGCGG
>JBKJYC010000065.1:0-3515 GCA_046715885.1 Usitatibacter sp. | reverse complement strand
GAACCGGTCCTTCCACCCGAGGTAGTCCCAATAGTCGACGTGGAAGGCGATCGGGATTAGGCGTGCCGGCCCCGCGCCGGCCCGCCCCATCTCGCTGAACCACCGGTCGGCCGGCGGACAACTGTCGCAGCCTTCCGAGGTGTAGAGCTCCACCAGCACATTGGTGGCGGGTCCCGAGCGCACGGTGCACTCGGCCGAAGCGGCGGAGGAGATCATGGCCAGGAGAAGTGCGGCGAGCGCTCTCATGATGGGAGAATGAGGAGTCGGAGCCCCATTAGTCCATGGATTGGAAGAAAACATACAACGCGCTCTTCGTCGCGAGGAGCCGCATCGTCGGCCGCGGCCTCTTCGCCGGGGTACGGATCCGCGCGCGCGCGAAGATCGGCGAGTTCGAGGGCGAGCGCGTGGGCCTGCGCGAGGCGCGGCGGCGCGCGCAGGGCCGTGACACCATCGCCATCGTCGAGCTCGACGATTTCGCCCTCGACGCGAGCGCGTCGAACCGGGGCTTTCGCTTCATCAACCACTCCTGCCGGCCCAACACGTTCACCCGGGTGACGGACACACGCGCGGAGTTCTACGCCCTGCGCGACATCCGCAGGGGCGAAGAGCTCACGGTGGACTACGAGGCGAGCCACCACAACGGCAAGCTGCCATGCCGCTGCCGGGCGCCCGACTGCCGGGGCAACATCTAGAACGCGGGCTTCCTGCGCTGCGCCTTGTAGCGCTTCACGCTCTCGGAGATTTCCTTCTTCGCCTCCTCCGGCCCCAGCCAGCCCTCGACCTTCACCCACTTGCCGGGCTCCAGGTCCTTGTAGTGAGCGAAGAAATGCGTGATCTGCGCCAGCATCTCGGGCGGCAGGTCGCGCGGCGTCTCGATCCCGCGGTAGAGCGGCGTGAGCTTGTCGATGGGCACGGCCAGCAGCTTCGTGTCCCCGCCGGCCTCGTCGGACATCGCGAGCATGCCGACCGGGCGGCAGCGGACCACCACGCCGGGGTGCAACGGGAACGGAGTGACCACCAGCACGTCCACCGGGTCGCCGTCCTCGCCCAAGGTGCGCGGGATGTAGCCGTAGTTGCAGGGATAGTGCATGGCCGTGGATACGAACCGGTCCACGAACAGCGCGCCCGTCTCCTTGTCGACTTCGTACTTGATCGGATTGGCCTGCGCCGGGATCTCGATGATTACATTGAAATCGTTGGGCAACTTCTTGCCGGAGGTCACGCGGTCGAGGTTCATGGGGCGGCTTTCCGTGGTAAATTTATGCTGAGGAACATTATCCAAGTTCCGGAATCGACTGGCAAAACCGCCCGATGATGAACAGGACACACCCCCTCATCCTGACCCTGGACACCCACGGTGTCCCGCACCGCTGGATCACCTGGCAGCAAGCGGTGTGGTACTACGCCAAGGAGCGCGTGGCCTGGGAGCTCGGCAGCCACGCCTTCACGGTGTATGGCGGCTGCTCCCACCTCACCGGCGAGCGCTCGCACATCACCTCGAACTCGATCATCGCGATCAAGGGCAAGGCCCTCGCGTTCAAGGGATTCAACGCCGTCCCGCCCCTGAACAACCGCGAGCTCTTCCACCGCGACAAGTACATCTGCGGCTTCTGCGCCGGCCACTTCTCGCACTTCAAGCTCACTTGCGACCACCTCCTGCCGATGTCGCGCGGCGGCCGCGATACCTGGATGAACGTCGTCACGGCCTGCCGCAACTGCAACCAGAAGAAGGGCAGCCGCACGCCGGAGGAGGCGCACATGCAGCTGATCTACGCCCCTTACGTGCCGAACCGCGCGGAGTTCCTGATCCTCGCCAACCGCCGCATCCTCGCCGACCAGATGGAATTTCTCAAGCAACACGTTTCAGCGAACTCGCGGCTGCACCACAACTAGACCCATAAGGGGTCAGGCCGCTTATTGGTCCTTGCGGATCTCCTGCTGCACCCATTCGACGAACTGCCGCGCCTCGGGGCGCGAGGCCGCGTCCTTCGCGTAGACCGCGTGGAAGGCGCGCGCGATGTGCTGGCTCTTGCCGAAGGGCGTGACCAGGCGCTTGTCGCGCAGGTCCTGCTGCAGGAGCGACATGCGGCCGAGGGCGACCCCCTGCCCGTGCAGCGCCGCGGCCACCACCTGGTCGTACTGGCCGAACACCAGCGAGCCCGCGGGCGTGAGCTCGGGCACGCCGGCCGACTCGAGCCAGCTCGGCCACGAGATGAACGGGAATCGTCCGTGGGGGTCGTGCATGTGCAGCAGCACGTGGTGCCGCAGGTCCTCGGACTTCACCAGCGGGCGCTTCGCCGCCTTCGCTTCCTTCACCAGCGCCGGGCTGCACACCGGGGCGACGTGGTCGCCCATCAGCACGATCGCCCCTGGCGGCGCGGCGTCGAGGCGACAATCGCGAATCGCGAGGTCGATGCCCTCGCGGTCGATGTCGACCAGCTCCGTGGACGCGGCCACGCGCACATCCACGCGCGGATGCGCCTTCCGGAAGCGCGCCAGCCGCGGCACCAGCCACATCGAGGCGAACGAGATCGTCGTCGTGACCGTGAGCAGATGCCCGGTACGCGATTCCCTCAGGCGCCGCGTGGACTCGCGAAGCTGGTCGAGAACCGGGCCCACGGTGCGGTAGTAGGCCTGGCCCGCTTCGGTGAGTGCCAGGGATTTGTGGCGGCGCTGGAACAACGGCTGGCCCAGGAACTCCTCGAGCGCCAGGATCTGGCGGCTCACCGCCGACTGCGTGAGGAAGAGCTCGCTCGCCGCGCGCGTGAACGAGAGGTTGCGTGCCGCCGCCTCGAAGCCCACGAGGAGGTCCAGCGGGGGCAGCAGGCGGGCCGTTTTAGCCATTCCAGATCCTCATGCAAGGAATGCACCGATCTCGTTTGCCAGGCCCCCAAGTCGTGGAGAGAATGGCGGCTATGGGAGCGCGGGACCATTCTGCATGCGCTCCGGGAATCCCACAAGGAGGCTGTTTGGAACTGAGATCCGACACCGCCGTGCTCGCACTGAAGCCCGGGGAGATCGTCACCCTCGACGACGCCGCGGGCACCAGCGTGCGCGCTCGTTGCGGCAGCATCTGGGTCACCGAGGAAGGCGAGCGCACGGACTTCGTGCTGAATGCCGGCGACAGCCGTGTCATCGCGAAGTCCGGACGCACGCTGATCCAGGCGATGCAAACCTCGTGGATCTCGATCTGGTCGCGCGACGAGATCGCCAGCCTGAGGAAAGTGGCGTGAAGTACGAGCCGGTGAACCGCGTCGCCTGGCACGCCCAAGGCCTGCGCTGGATCGGCGACGTGTTTCACGCCGCCGCCGACCGCATCGAACGCGCTCCCGAAACGGCGGCACTTCCGCTCGAGCCCACGCGCGAATACAAGCCGTTCAGCGAGTTCCTGTACGACGCGCGCTTTCGCGTGCAGCACGACATTTTCCTTCGATGAGCATCGCGTCGCCGTAGCTGAAGAACCGGTAGCGCGCGCGGACGGCGTGCGCATAGGCTCGGCGCACGTTGTCCGTGCC
>JBKJYC010000064.1:0-5285 GCA_046715885.1 Usitatibacter sp. | reverse complement strand
GCTTACTCTACCGAGATTCGACCTGAGAAAGGAGACGTGATGAGCTCGACCGACGGGGCACCGGTGCTACCTCCTCCGATCGCACTGAACACGATGATGGCGGGCTACTGGATCTCCCGCGCGATTCATGCGGCCGCGGCTCTGGGCGTTGCCGACCATCTCGCGGCCGGTCCGGCACGGGTTGGCGACGTGGCGAAAGCGGTGGGGGCGCACGAAGAATCGCTCTACCGGCTACTCCGCGCGCTCGCGAGCGTTGGCGTCTTCGCCGAGACCGAGCCGCGCAAGTTCGCACTGACTCCCATGGCGAGTTGCCTGCAGACCGGGCCCGGCTCGCTGAGAGCGCTGTCGCTCTTCGATCAACTCCAATACGTGGCGTTCGAGGATATCGTGCACAGCGTCAAGACCGGCAAGACGGCCTTCGAACACCGGCACGGTCAGGGTCTGTTCGAATACCTCGAAAAGCATCCGGAGGACGCACGGACGTTCGACGAGGGCATGAGCGGCTTCGTGAACAACAACGCCGCCGCCGTCGTCGCCTCCTACGACTTCTCGGGATTCGGCAGCATCGTCGACGTCGGGGGCGGTCTGGGCCTCTTGATGGGAATGATCCTGAAGGCCAACCTCAAGGCTCGGGGCGTGCTGTTCGATCTGCCGCACGTCGCCGAGCGAGCCAAGAAGATCATCGCCGGCGCGGGGCTGTCGACCCGATGCGAGGTGGTGGGCGGCGACTTCTTCAAGTCCGTTCCGTCGAACGCAGACGCGTACCTGATGGCCTCGATCCTCCACGACTGGGACGACGATCGCAGCGTCGCAATCCTGAAGACGTGTCGTCAGGCCGCGCCCAAGACCGCAAAGCTGCTGCTCGTCGAGATGGTGATTCCGCCGGGCGACGCGCCCTTCTTCGGAAAGCTGCTCGACCTGAACATGCTCGTGGTCCTCGGCGGTCGTGAGCGCACCGAGGCCGAGTACCGGGATCTGCTGTCTGCCGGTGGGTTCCGACTCGACCGTATCGTCCCGACCCCCTCTCTGGCGAGTGTGGTCGTGGCCGTTCCTGCCTGATTTCCCGCAGACTTTCGGCGGTCTCGCGAACTTCAACCCCCACGTGCACGTGCTGGCGACCGACGGAGCGTTTCGCGCCTACGGCTCGTTCGTTGCCTTGCCGCCCGTGCCCGAGGCGCTGCTCGCCGAGGGCTTCCGGTACGCCGTGCTGGCACTCCTGCCTGATGCGGGCGCGATCTCGCGGGCTCTTCGCTCGAAGCTCCGGGGCTGGCTGCACAGCGCCTTTTCGGTGCACAACCAGGTGCGCGTCGACGAGTGGGACGCCGAGGGCCGCAGCAAGCTCGCCGGCTACATGCTGCGCGTCCCTCGCGCTCGAGAAGATGGCCTACGACGCGGCCACCGGCATCGTCACCTACCGCTCGAAGATGCACCTGGGCCTGAAGCGCAACTACCAGCTCATGCCCGGTGCCGAGTGGCTGGAACTGCTTCGCCGTCACATCCCGGATCGCTACGAGCACCTCGTTCGCTACTTGACCATGCTCTCACTTGACCTGAACCATCTCGCCTTCAAGCATCCACTGCCGCTCAGTGGGACTGACGGCATTGATACGCAGCGTACCGGCGCCTTGCAGCCCTTTTAACTTTCCGCTCGCGCCGACCACTTGCCACGTGCCGTTCAGAAGATTGGCCGGCTTGCCGTCAGGCCCGGACACGGTGGTCGCGCGGAACTGCTCCTTGAGATATACGACATCTCCATCCGGCATCGTGAAAACCAGGTACCCATGTGCGTCAGCGCCTACGCCTGGGGTCACCTCGTGCATGCCCCATTCTGTCGCAGTCGCCCCGACCAGCGGCCCTTGGCCGGTTGCTTTACCTTCACGCCGCACCATTACCAAGTAGCGCTTGCTGCCGTCAGCAAAATCCAGGCGCAATTGCTCCTTCTGGGATAGGACGGCCTCGATCTTGATCGGGTCCGCCTGGGCCAACGGGGACACAGACAGGAAAGCTGTGGCGGCAATCACTGCCAAAGCGGCTGCGGGACAATTCCGTTTCATAGCGCGTCCAAATGCAATGGTGTTCATGAGGTTCTCCTGGTTGATGGTGATGACGGTGCTGGGGTTGGTTCGGAAGGGACTAGCGCAACGCGACCGCTCGCGCCTCGAGCCGGTCGAGCTCGGCGATGTGCTCGGGGGACTTCAATGAACCGGCGACCGCGCGGAGCATCGGCACGGGATCCTGGCGGTCGGTCTCGCTGAACTTCACGATGACCACGCGCGCCTTCGGATTCACGTAGAGGTACTGGCCGCTGTGGCCGTAGGCGTAGAAGTCGCCTTCGCTGCCCTCGGGAGTCCACCAGAGGTGCTGGTGGGTGTATCCGTCGAGCGTGCGGATGCCGGGGAGCACCGTGCGGTCGGCCCATTGCGCGGGAAGGACTTGCGCTCCGTTGACGCGACCGCCCTCGAGGTAGAGCCGGCCGAAGCGCGCGAAGTCGCGGGCGCGGGCGCTGATGCAGCAGAAGCTCTTTTCGACGCCGCCTTCGTGGTCGAGGGCCCAGAGCGCTTCCGATTCCATCCCGAGCGGCGTCCAGAGTTTCTCGGCGAGATACGCGGAGACCGTCTTGCCGACGGCAGCTTCGAGCACGAAGCCGAGCATCTGCACGTCGGCCTCGCTGTAGCGCCAGCCATTGGCCGCGCGGCTTTCCGGTTGCGAGCGCGCCACGACGTCATGCAGGTCGTCGCCGTAGTAGTACTGCGCGCGGCCAGGGAGCATGCTGGGGGCGTCGCCCATACCCGAGGTCATCGTGAGCAGGGCCTTCAGCGTGACAGCGCCATAGGGCGTGCCCGCGAAGTCCGGACGGTAGTCGGAGACGGGGGCTTCGAGGCTGGGAATGCGCCCTTCGGCGTGGGCGATGCCGACGAGCGTCGCCACGATCGACTTCGCGATCGAGAACGAGTTGAGCAGGGATTGCTGGTCGACGCCGCGCGCGTAGCGCTCGTACACGATGCGGTCGTCGCGCATGACGATGAAGGCGGCGGTGCGGGTGTCATCCAGGTACTGGTCGAGGGGCCGGATCGTGCCGTTTTCGTCGGGCACTTTCATGTCGGCGACGAAACGCGGAACGCTTGGCAGCGTGCGCAGGACCGAGGGCTCGTGGGCGGGCTCGATCGCGCGGTTGGCGAAGATGCGGTGGTCGTCGAGGTCGGCGGTGTTGTGAACGACGGTTTTCATGAAGGTGCAGCCCTGGATGAGTCCGATGGCTGCGACTGCCGCGATATGCTTTGTGAGGTTCATGGCGCCCTCCGTGGTTGGCTTGACGCCATGAAAGGGGGGCGCGAGAAAAAAGAACCGAAGGAACCCCTAGCGTTTCCCTAACAAAATATTGCGTAGATAATTCAGGCGGTTAAGCGCCATTCCGAAGGCGGGGCGACCTTGTCCAGCATCAGCGCCGGCAACGAAAGCAGCCCCCGCAGCGAGATGCAGGTGGGGGATTGGCGCGTGCGTCCACGACACAACGAGCTCCATCGCAAGGGGGAGACGGCGCGGCTGGAGCCGAAGGTCATGCAGGTGCTGGTCCACCTGGCGGACCGGGCGGGGGAGGTGGTGGGTCGCGAAGAGTTGCTTTCGGCCGTATGGCCCGGGGTGGTCGTCGGCGACGACACTCTGACCCAGGCGATCATCAAGCTGCGCAAGGCGCTCGGCGACGACGCGCATCGGCCGAAATTCATCGAAACCATTTCCAAGAGCGGCTACCGGCTGATAGCGCCGGTGGAAAAGGCCGGAAAGGCGCTGGCGGCTACGCAGCCGCGCAAGTCGTTCCTGCGTCGCAACCGCGTCGTGCTCGCCGTGGCGGGCAGCGTGGTCGCCATCGCAATCGGCTCGCTGCTGGCCTTTCCCGAGATCGCCAGGACGGTGGTCATGCCTTGGGCAAGCGCGGTGGATCAGGCGCCCGCCCGATTCCCGATCTCGCTGCCGATCGTTGCCGTTCTTCCGCTCGCCAACCTCAGCGGTGATTCGAAGCGCGACTACTTCACTGACGGGCTCACCGAGGACATCATCGGCGCGCTCGGGCGGTTTTCCGGGCTGCGCGTCGTTTCGCGCAACTCCGTCGAACCCTTCAAGACTCGTCCGGCGACGCCGAAAGCGGTACGCGACGAGCTGGGCGTGCGCTACGTGGTGAAGGGCAGCGTGCGCGAAGCCGACGGCCGGCTGCGAGTCGCGGTGGAGCTGAGCGACGCGGAGAGGGGAACCGTGCTCTGGTCCGATCGCCTCGAGGGCGAAGGCAAAGCCGTCTTCGACATCCAGGACCGGATCGTGAAGAACATCGTCGGAACCCTCGCCGTGCAGGTCACGGGCCTGGAAACCGAACGCGCCACCTCGAAGCCCCCGCAGGACCTCGAAGCCTACGATCTCGTGCTACGCGCGCGCGCGTTGCTCGAAAACTCCGATCGCGTCGGGAACCGCCGCGCGCGCGAATTGCTCGCCAAGGCCCTGGAGAAGGCGCCGAACTACGCGGAGGCCCATGTCGTGCTGGCCAACGCGGAATTCAACCGGTCGGTTTTCGGCTGGACGGAGAATCCTCCGGAGGCCATGAGTCGGGCGATCCAGCTCGCGCAGCGTGCCGTCGTGATCGGCGGTCCCGGCGCAGAGTCGCGCGCCCATGGGACGCTGGGACGCTTTTTCGTCACCGTCGGCCGGCTCGAAGAAGCGCTCTCCGAAGCGGACCGAGCGATCGAGCTCAATCCGAGCGATGCCGCGGCGCTCGATGCCCGCGCCACGACGCTGCTATGGCTCGGGCGCATCGACGAGGCCATCGCAACCTTCGAGCTCGCTTTGCGCTTCGATCCCGGCGTGAGGGGCGTCGGGGGCGCCTTCCACTTCGGCGTCGCCTACTACATGGCAGGGCGCCATCGCGAGGCCCTCGCCATCGTGGACCGCACCCTCCAGCGGCATCCGGACGCGGCCTTCGTGCACGCGATACGCGCGGTCATCCTGGCCGAGTTCGGCAACGAGGCGGAGGCGCGCCATGCCGTGGCGGAGGTTCGCCGCCTGGAGCCGTTCTTCCGCGCGGATCAGTTCGGGAGCCGCTTCGCACAGCCCGAAAACCAGGCGCGCATGCAGGAGGGCCTGCGCAAGGCGGGGTTATGAGCTATCGGGAGGCGCGCCAGTTTTCGCGCGAGCGGGCGAGCACCGTGGGATCCTTCTCAGCCATCTCCAATCCCTTTTGCGAGCGGAAGACATAGAGCTTCCCGTCGACGATCTTCCACGCCGTCGGGTCCGCTTCGTAG
>JBKJYC010000063.1:0-9374 GCA_046715885.1 Usitatibacter sp. | reverse complement strand
AAGCGCCTCCAGGCGGTCTCCTACGACTGGCACAGCTACGGGCGCTCGACCATCGGCAACCGCAGCGACATCGAGAACGTGAAGATCGAGAACCTCCAGGCGTTCTACCGGCGCTACTACCAGCCCGACAACGCGGTTCTCCTGGTCGCCGGGAAGTTCGACGAAGCCAGGGCGCTTTCCCTGATCGCCAGGGCCTTCGGGGCGATCCCGAAGCCGAAGCGCACGCTCCCGGTGCTGTGGACGCGCGAGCCGACGCAGGATGGCGAGCGCCAGTTCTTCGTGCGCCGCAAGGGCGACGTGCAAGTGGTGGCCGTCGCGTACAAGGTGCCCTCCAACCTGCACGCCGATGCCGACGGCATCGCGTTCGCGAACTTCGTGCTCACCGACACCCCGACGGGCCGCCTGCACAAGCAGCTGGTGGACACCGGCAAGGCCGCGCAGGTCTTCGGCTTTCCGCTGATGGGCGTGGACCCGGGCATCCACGTCTTCGGCGCCGTGGTGAAGAAGGGCGACCCGGTCGGGCCGGTGCGCGATGAGCTGGTGAAGCTTCTCGAGGACTTCGGCAAGACGGCACCCACGAAGGAGGAGGTGGACCGTGCGCGCAAGAACTACGCGAACCAGTACGAGAAGACGCTCACCAACCACGAGACCATCGGCATCCAGATGTCCGAATACATCGCCTTGGGCGACTGGCGGCTTTTCTTCCTGGGGCGCGACGACCTCGACAAGGTGACGCCGGAGGCGGTGTCGAAGGCCGCCTCGGCCTACTACCGGCGCGACAACCGCGTCGTGGGCCTGTACCTGCCCGAGGACGGCCCGCAGCGCGCCGAGGTGCCGCCCGCGCCCACGGTGGCCGAGGTCATGAAGGACTTCAAGGGCAAGGCCGATGCAAGCGCTTCGGAAGCCTTCGAGCCCACCCAGGCCAACATCGAAGCGCGCACGAAGCGTGCGAGCTTCGCGGGAGTGAAGGTCGCGCTGCTGCCGAAGAGAAACCGCGGCGAGGTGGTCAACGTCATGGTGCAGCTGCGCCTGGGCAACGAAAGGGACCTGTTCGGCAAGCGCCGCGCCGCGCAGCTGGCGGGCTCGATGCTCGCGCGCGGCACCACGCGGTTCACGCGCGAGCAGCTCGCCGACGAGTTCGAGCGACTCAAGATGTCGGGTGGTGTTTCGGGCCCGAGCGCCAGCTTCCAGACTACGCGCGAGCATCTCGACGCGGCGCTGCGCCTGGCGCTGCACGTGATGCGCGAGCCCTCGTTCCCGGCGAACGAGTTCGATCAGCTCAAGCGCCAGGCCATCACCGGCATCCAGGCGCAGCTCTCGGAGCCCTCGGCGCGCGCCTCGGAGGCGATGTCGAAGCATTTCAACCTCTACCCGAAGGGCGACTGGCGCTACGCCAACACGCTCGAGGAGGCGATCGAGGAGACGCAGGCCACGGGCCTGGAGGACTTGAAGCATTTCCACAAGGACTTCTACGGCGCCAGCGTGGCCGAGGTCGCCATCGTCGGCGACTTCGACGACGCGAAGACGCTCGCCACGCTGAAGGAGCTGCTCGAAGGCTGGAGGAGCGTCACCCCTTATGCGCGCATCGACCACGAGTTCCGCGACGTCCCGCCGGCCGCGCGCACGATCGAGACGCCGGACAAGGAGAACGCCACCCTGCTCGCTCGCCTCAACGTCAACCTGCGCGACGACGATCCGGACTATCCGGCGCTCTACGTGGCCAACTACATCCTCGGGGGCGAGGCCGGGCTCGACTCGCGCATCGGCAAGCGCATCCGCCAGAAGGAGGGCCTGTCCTATGGCGCCGGCTCGGACCTCTCGGTGAACGCCACCGACCGTGCGGGCGCCTGGGTGGGCTACGCGATCGCCGCACCGCAGAACGTGGCGAAGGTCGAGGCGGCATTCCGTGAAGAGGTCGAGGGCGCGCTGAAGGAAGGGTTCACCGAAGCGGAGGTCGCCAATGCAAAATCCGGCATCCTGCAGAAACGCATCCAGAACCGGTCCCAGGACGCCATCGTGGCGGCCGGCTGGGTTTCCAACCTCCACCTCGGGCGTACCTGGTCGTTCAGCAAGCAGTTCGAGGACCGGTTGGCTTCGCTCAAGGCGGCCGACGTGGCCGCGGCGCTGCGCAAGCACGTGGACCCGGCGAAGCTCACCGTCGTGAAGGCCGGGGACTTTTCCAAGGGCAGGAAGTAGAGGGGCCGGGCGGTAAAATGGGCCCATGCGCATCCTCGTCACCGGCGCCGCCGGTTTCATCGGCTACCACCTCTCGCAGCGCCTGCTGGCCCGCGGCGATGCGGTCGTGGGCATCGACAACCTCAACGCCTACTACGAAGTGACGCTGAAGCAGGCGCGCCTCGAGCGCTTGCGCGCTGCACCGAAGTTCGAGTTCGCCCACGTCGACATCGCCGACCGCCGCGCCATGGAGCCCCTGTTCGCGCGCACCAAGTTCGACGCGATCGCGAACCTCGCCGCGCAGGCGGGCGTGCGCCATTCGCTCACCCACCCGCACGACTACATCGACGCGAACCTCGCGGGGTTCATGAACATCCTGGAAGGCGCCCGCCACCACCGGACCGGCCACCTGGTCTACGCGTCCACCAGCTCGGTCTACGGGGCCAACCTCCGATTCCCGTTCCGGGAAACGGACGACACCAGCCACCCCTTATCGCTCTATGCGGCGACGAAGAAGGCCAACGAGGTCATGGCCCATTCCTATTCGCACCTGTTCAGCATTCCGACCACCGGACTGCGCTTCTTCACGGTGTACGGCCCCTGGGGCCGGCCCGACATGGCCCTCTTCAGGTTCACCCGCGGCATCCTCGCCGGCGAGCCCATACCGGTCTACAACCGTGGCCAGATGGACCGCGACTTCACGTATGTCGACGACATCGTGGAGGGTCTGGTGCGCGTCCTCGACAAGCCCGCCGGATACCGCATCTTCAACATCGGCAACAGCCAGCGGGTGCCGCTCATGCGCTACATCGAGGCGATCGAGACGGCCCTGGGCCGCAAGGCGGAGCTCGAGCTTCTGCCGATGCAAGCCGGAGACGTGCCTGCTACCGAGGCGGACACCTCGGCCCTGGACGCGGCCGTGGGCTTCAAGCCGGCCACCTCGGTGGAGGACGGGGTCCGGCGCTTCGTGGACTGGTACCGCGAGTATTACCGCGTGCCGAAGTAATTGTTCCTGCTGGCTTTTTGGTCTATAATCGCGGGCTGCTGTTTGATTGCCGCCTTTCCAGGCGGCGTGTGGCAGGAAGCCACGAACCGACCTTGCCCCACCGCATGCGCATGAGGGGGGCTTCAACCCATAAGGAGATCCAATGCGCCATTACGAGATGGTATTCATCGTGCATCCCGATCAGAGCGAGCAGGTGCCCGCGATGATCGAACGCTACCGCGGCATGGTCACCGCGGGCGGCGGCAAGGTGCACCGCATCGAAGACTGGGGCCGGCGCCAGCTGGCCTACCCGATCCAGAATGTGTTCAAGGCGCACTACGTGCTGATGAACATCGAGGTCGGCAACGAGACGCTCGCGGAGATCGAGCACGCGTTCAAGTTCAACGACGCCGTGCTGCGCCACTTGACCGTCACCATGAACGAAGCCGTCAGCGGCCCCTCGCCCATGATGAAGGAAGAGAAGAGCCGCAACGTCACCGATGGCCAGGTCGAGCGCGAAGGCAAGGAAGCGGTTCCCGCTCCGGCCCCCGCGCGCGAGCAGCCCGCGGCGGCGGCGTAGCGGACGAACTGGAAAGGGTGGATCGCAACCAGCTTCTCCTCGACGCCGAAATCCTGGACGTCGGCCCGGTCAGGGCCACGCCTGGCGGCGTAGATACCGTGGCCCTGAGGCTGCGGCACGTCTCCGAGCAGGTGGAGGCGGGGGGAAACAGGGTGGTCGAGGTGACGATCGACGCGTCGGGATTCGGGAGTGTTGCTCCCAAGCTCGGCGCCCTCGGCAAGGGGCAGCGGATCGCGGTGAAGGGTTTCCTCACCAAGCGAAGCGCCCGTAGCGACATCCCGGTCCTGCACATCAACGAATTCAAGCTCATCGAGACGAGATAACCATGCCCAGACCAGCCCCTCGCGGCAAAGGTAAAGGTAAAGGCGGCAAGTTCGGCAAGGACGGGAAGAAGCCGCAGAATCGCGGCCTGTTCCGCCGCCGCAAGTTCTGCCGCTTCACCGCCGAGAAGATCAAGGAAGTCGACTACAAGGACATCGCGATCCTGAAGGACTTCGTCAACGAGAACGGGAAGATCATCCCGGCGCGCATCACCGGCACGAAGGCGCGCTACCAGCGCCAGCTCGGCGTGGCGATCAAGCGCGCGCGCTTCCTGGCCCTCATCCACTTCACCGACCTGCACTGAGGAGCGACGACCATGCAAGTGATCCTGATGGAAAAGGTCGCGAACCTGGGTGGCCTGGGCGACGTGGTGAAAGTGAAGGACGGCTTCGCCCGCAACTTTCTCATCCCGCAGGGCAAGGCCAAGCGCGCGACCGAGAAGAACCTCAAGGACTTCGAGGGCCGCCGCGTGGAGCTGGAGAAGAAGGCCAACGAGCAGATCACCGGCGCGCAGGAGCGCAGCGCCAAGCTCGAGGGCGTGAAGGTCGACATCACCCAGAAGGCCGGCGTCGATGGCCGCCTGTTCGGCTCGGTCACCAACTCCGACGTCGCCGAGGCGCTGAAGGCGGCCACGGGAGTCGAGGTGAAAAAGGGCGACGTTCGCATGCCCCAGGGTTCGCTCAAGCACACCGGCGAGTTCCCGCTGGTGGTGCAGCTTCACACCGATGTTCTGGCCAATATCACGGTGCACGTGGTCGGCGAGCAGTAGCCGTCACGTAAGTAGTTGAAAAGGGCCGCGGATTCTTCCGCGGCCCTTTGTTTTTCCACGGGTTATCCACAATTTGCTAGCCACACAAATAACAGGCCGCAGGCCGGTCTAAAGTCGTCCCATCCACAGTGTTCTCCGTTGTCACGGAAGGAGGGGTCGATCACACTGCGCCGCTTGCACGCGTCCAACGCAGACGCGCTCCGATCCGAAAAGAAAGCGCCGATGCCTACCGTTCCCGCCTCCGACCGTTTCCCTCCGCACGGCAGCGTCCCCGGGGACGCGCAGGTCGAATCGCTGCGCCTGCCGCCACACTCCGTGGAGGCGGAGCAGGCGGTGCTGGGCGGGTTGCTGCTCAGCAACCAGGCCTGGGATCGCATCGGCGACGTCATCTCGGAGTCTGACTTCTACCGTCACGACCATCGCCTGATCTGGCGCACCATCACGCGCCTGGTCGAGGAGAACAAGCCGGCGGACGTGCTCACCGTCTCCGAGATGTTCAAGCTCACCGGCGAGCTGCAGGACATCGGCGGCGTGGCCTATCTCCACCAGCTCGCCACCGGCACGCCCAGCGCGGCCAACATCCGCCGCTACGCGGAGATCGTTCGCGAGCGCGCCATCATGCGCAAGCTGGCCGAGGTCGGCACGACGATCGCCGACAGCGCGTACTCGCCGGCGGGGCGCGAGGCGAGGCAGCTGCTGGACGAGGCGGAAACGAAGATCCTCGAGATCGGCGAGAAGGGCGGGCGCTCCTCGGAGAGCTTCCAGAAGATGTCGCTCGTGCTCTCGGAGGTGATGAACCGCCTGGACGAGCTGCACCGCAATCCCAACTCGGTGACCGGGAAGGCCACGGGGTTAACGGATCTCGACGAGATGACGACGGGGCTGCAGAACGGGGATTTGATCATCGTTGCCGGAAGACCTAGTATGGGCAAGGCGCAGCCGCTGGATTCGCGAATCAAGACTCCTTTCGGCTGGAAGGCGATGGGCGCGCTCGAGATCGGAGATGCGCTCGCCTCCATCGATGGGCAGCCTTCGATCGTCACCGGCGTTTTCCCGCAGGGCGTGCGCGAGGTCTATCGGGTGGCATTCTCCGATGGGCGAAGCACGGAATGCTGTGCCGAGCACCTCTGGCGTGTGCATTACCGCGACTGGGAGCGCCCGCGTATCCTCCGGACCGACAAGGTCATGGACATGCTGGCCAAGGTTCGGTATCGCCACCGCCTGTGGATCGACGAGGTCAGCGGCGATTTCGGCCATGAGGAGCCGCTCCCTGTCGATCCGTGGCTGCTCGGTGCCCTGATCGGCGACGGCACGCTCAGCGGGAAAAGCCTGAAATTCTCGACCGCGGAAAATGAAATGCTCGATCGCGTGGTCGAGTGCATGGGTGTCGAACACAGGGTGCGATATGCAGGCCAATATGACTGGCGAATTTCCTCCGCTCGACACAAAACGCTTCCCAATGGCGCTCCTTCGGCCAGCCCCATCGTGGCGGCTTTGCGCAAGCTCGAGTTGTGGAACCTCGGGAGTCACGAGAAGTTCATCCCGCGCTTGTACCTCGACGCCAATCGCGCCGCGCGCCTCGCCTTGCTCCAAGGTCTCCTTGATACGGATGGCTGGGCCGAGAAATGGGGAACCGTGCGCTTTTGCTCGACGAGCTATCAACTGGCGAAGGACGTGACGGAACTGGTGCGCTCGCTGGGCGGGTGGTGCACCGCTCGCGACAAGCGCACGTCATATACCTACCAGAACGAAAAGCGCGAAGGCCGAACCGCCTTTGTCCTCAACATCCACCATCCGGAGCCACGGTCGCTGTTTCGCCTCGAACACAAGCGCGACCGCGTGCCCGAGAGGTGGCGGCGGCGAGTCAAACCCGTATTCATGTCGATCCTGCCAACTTGCAAGACGGCCACTCAGTGCATTTCCGTTTCCCACCCGTCGCGCCTCTATGTCACCGACGATTACATCGTCACCCACAACACGGCTCTGGCGCTCAACATGGCCGAGCACGTTGGCCTCGAGTTGAAGCTTCCAGTGCTCGTGTTCTCGATGGAGATGGGCGGCACGCAGCTCGGCCTTCGCCTGCTCGGCTCCACCTCGAAGGTCGACGCGCAGAAGTTGAGGACCGGTCGACTGGACACTGCTGACTGGGATCGCCTCGGAGTCGCGCTTGGAAAGCTGAACGAGGCGCCAATCCTCATCGACGAGACGCCGGCGCTGAACGCGATGGAGCTGCGGGCCCGCGCGCGGCGCAAGCGGCGCGAGTATGGCGAGCTAGGGTTGATCGTGGTCGACTACATCCAGCTCATGCAGGCGACAGAGGCGGGCACCGAAAACCGCGCCACCGAGATCAGCGAGATCTCGCGCGGACTGAAGGCCATGGCGAAAGAGCTTAAGGTGCCGGTCATCGCGCTTTCGCAGCTGAACCGGTCGCTGGAGCAGCGCCCGAACAAGCGTCCCGTGATGTCCGATCTTCGTGAAAGCGGAGCGATTGAACAGGACGCAGACGTGATCCTCTTCATCTACCGCGACGAGGTCTACGACGAGAACTCTCCCGACAAGGGCATCGCCGAGATCATCATCGGCAAGCAGAGGAACGGCCCCATCGGCACGGTGAAGCTCACCTTCATCGGCAAGAACACGCGCTTCGAGAACTACGCCGGGCCGGCCGGCTACTGATCGCGTGGCCCGACCGATCCGCGCCACGATCCGCCTCGACGCGCTGCGCCACAACTACGGCGTGGCGAAACGCACCGCGCCGCGCTCGCGCGTCCTCGCGGTGGTCAAGGCCAATGCCTACGGGCACGGCATCGAGCGCGCCGCGAAGGCGCTGGAGGATGCGGATGGCTTCGGCCTGATCGAGCTCGACAACGCCGTGCGCCTGCGCGAGTCGGGGTTCGCGCGCGAGATCCTGCTGCTGGAAGGCTTCTTCGCCGCGGACGAGCTGCCGGCCCTCGCGGCGTCGAACCTCGCCACGGCCGTGCATTCGGAGGAGCAGCTGCGCATGCTCGAAGCGTCCCGAGGCGTCTGCGTCGACGCCTATCTCAAGATCAATACCGGGATGAATCGCCTGGGATTCGCGCCGGAGCAGGCGATGGGCGCCCTGGCGAGGTTGCGGCGCTGCGGCGCCGCGAAGTCGATCACGCTGATGACGCACTTCGCCACGTCCGATGGACCCGAGGGCGTCGAGGAAGCGATGCGCCGCTTCAACGCCGCCACGGACGGCGTGAAGCTCCCGCGCAGCGCGGCGAATTCCGCCGCGATCTTCGCCCACCCCGCTTCCCATCAGGACACCGTGCGCCAGGGCATCGCTCTCTACGGGGCGACGCCGTTCGCGGATCGCTCCGCGCAATCGCTGGGCCTGCAGCCGGCGATGACGCTCGCCTCGGAGCTGATCGCCGTGCAGGACCTGAAGGCCGGAGATCACATCGGCTACGGCGCCACGTACCGTTGCGAGAATGCGATTCGCATCGGCGTCGTCGCCTGCGGCTACGCGGACGGCTATCCGCGCCATGCGCCCTCCGGGACCCCCATCGTGGTGGGCGGCGCGCGTACGAAGACCGTGGGGCGTGTCTCGATGGATCTCATCACGGTGGACCTCACGCCAGTCCCGGGTGCCCGCGTGGGAACGCCGGTCATCCTCTGGGGCGAGGGCCTGGCGATCGACGACGTGGCCAATGCCGCGGGGACCGTGGGCTACGAGCTGATGTGCGCGTTGGCTCCACGGATCCCTGTCGTTGAGGTGGCGTGATGGCGAAGGCGAAGACGGTCTTCACCTGCACCGAGTGCGGCGGCCAGTCGCTCAAGTGGCAGGGCCAATGCCCGCACTGCAATGCGTGGAACACGCTGATGGAGGGAATCGCCGAGGCCGCGGGCAAGGCGGGCGCGCACCGCTTCGCGAGCCTGGGCGGCACCGCGGCCGTGGTCGAGCTGGGAGAGGTGGAGGCGCGCGACTTCCCGCGCCTGCCCACGCTGATCGATGAGTTCGACCGCGTGCTGGGCGGCGGCCTCGTGGAGGGCGGCGTGGTGCTGATCGGCGGCGACCCCGGCATCGGCAAGTCGACGCTGCTGCTGCAGGCGGCGGCGCGCCTCTCCGAGCAGGTGGCGGTCCTCTACGTGACGGGCGAGGAGTCGGCGCAGCAGGTGGCGCTGCGCGCCCGGCGCCTCGGCGTGAACGCCTCGAAGGTGCGGCTGCTGGCCGAGATCGAGCTGGAGAAGATCCAGGAGACGCTCGCCGCGCAGAAGCCGCGCGTGGCCGTGATCGACTCGATCCAGACGCTTTACTCCGCCGCGCTCACCTCGGCTCCGGGATCGGTCGCGCAGGTGCGCGAGTGCGCGGCGCAGCTCACGCGCATCGCCAAGCGCAGCGCCACCACGATCGTGTTCGTGGGGCACGTCACCAAGGAGGGCACGCTCGCCGGGCCGCGCGTGCTCGAGCACATGGTCGACACGGTGCTCTACTTCGAGGGCGAGACGCACACCACGTTCCGCCTGATCCGCGCGATCAAGAACCGCTTCGGCGCGGTGAACGAGATCGGCGTCTTCGC
>JBKJYC010000062.1:0-3210 GCA_046715885.1 Usitatibacter sp. | reverse complement strand
CGGGCAACGATCGGGCGCTGCGCGAATCACGCGAGGAGCTCAAGGAATTCGCGCTCGCCGCCAACTCGGTGCTCGAGCAGGAGAAGAGCCGCATCGCCCGCGAGCTGCACGACGAGCTCGGCCAGTCGCTCACCGCGCTCAAGATCGACGTGAGCTGGCTGCGCGAACGCACCCCGGCGGCGAGCGAGGCCGCGCAGAAGCTCGCGGCGATGCAGGGCCTCATCGATGCGACGGTCGCGGCGGCGCGGCGCATCTCCGCGGACCTGCGTCCCCTCATGCTCGACGACCTCGGGCTCACGGCGGCATGCGACTGGCTGGTGAACGGCTTCACCTCGCGCACCGGCATCGCGTGCGAACTGGTGATCGCTGGCGGCAACCTCGACCTTCCGGACCCCCATGCGACCGCTCTCTTCCGCGTGCTGCAGGAGTCGCTCACCAACGTGGCACGCCATTCCGGTGCGCGCCAGGTGGAGGTGTCGCTCGAGCGCGATGACGAGACCGTGACACTCACGGTGCGCGACGATGGCGAGGGATTCGCCCCCGCCGGCCCGCGCAAGCCGAACTCGTACGGCCTGGTCGGCCTGCGCGAGCGCGCCTACCTCCTCGGCGGAGAAGTGAAGGTGCAGAGCGCGCCCGGCCAAGGCACCTGCATCGAGCTGCGCCTGCCGGCGCCGCCGCCGACGCACGCGTCATGATCCGCATCGTCATAGCGGATGACCACACCATCGTGCGCGAGGGCCTGAAGCAGCTCATGGCCGCGGCTGGCGACATGGAAATCGCGGGAGAGGCGCAGGACGGCCGCGAGGTCATGGAGCGCGTGCGATCCTGCGACTTCGACCTGCTGCTCCTCGACATGTCGATGCCCGGCAAGGGCGGCATCGAGCTTATCAAGCAGGTGCACGCCGAGCGCCCAAAACTTCGCATCCTGGTGCTCAGCATGCACGAGGAGCATCAGTACGCGGTGCGCGCGATCCGCGCCGGGGCCGCGGGCTACCTCACCAAGGATGCAGCGACGCAGCAGCTGGTGGCGGCGATCCGCAAGGTGGCTTGCGGCGGCGCCTTCATCAGCGCCGAGGTGGCGCAGCAGCTGGCGCTGGGCGCGATGCCCTACGCGAAGGGCCTGCCGCACGAAGCGCTCTCCGATCGCGAGTTCCAGATCCTGCGCATGTTCACGGAAGGCAAGTCGGTGACAGAAATCGCCGGGCGCCTGAACCTCTCGGTGAAGACCGTGAGCACCCACAAGGCCAACATCCTGCGCAAGATGAACATGGAGACCGCGGCGGAGCTGATTCGCTACGCGATCACGCACCGCCTCGTCGAGGATTCCAACGGCTGAGTTCCGATGCGATAGAACCGCAAATGATCGAGAAGGTGAGCAACCCCCGCCTCGGTGAGCGGATTGCGCTCGCGCTCGAGCCCCACCAGCAGGCCGAGAGCCGCGCCGGTGGCCGGCGCACATCCTTCCGACTATCGGCCAGGACCCGTCCCATCGAAACGCTGGAACAATTCCTTGCGCATGCGATCGCCATCGAGCATGAGGCGGTGCAGCGATATCGGGAGTTCGAAGTCCACTTCGCCAGCCGGGGGGAAGAGGTGCTCGTGGGTCTGTGCCGTCGACGCTCACGATTACGGCAGGCTGGATGGCGCTTCCCCCGAAGGGCCCGCGCGAGCTGTTCTTCCGCGTGGCGGCGAGGCACGACCTGCTCACCGCGGCGCTCCGGGGCGAAGCGGGCGCGCAACGGTTCTTCGACTGGGTAGCGCGCACGTCGCCCGTCGAGACGGTGCGCTCGCTCGCGAAACCGCGCTCGAGGAGGCGCAGCATGTGCTCTGGCTCCAGCAGGACCTCGGCTACGACTCGCGGTCGAACGACGATACTAGCGTTCCCTGCGATGTTGTGGACTAGCCGTAGCCGCCGCCCATTGCATTTTTTGGTATCTCGACGAGCGAAGCCCGGCTAGGAAAATTCCTACGGCTGTTCTAGGAGCGGTGCCGCCGGTCGATTCGTCCTGCGCCGATGCCAGCGGCGTGCGTGCACCTCCAAGCTGGCCTCAATGAACAGCCCCCGCACCATCCAGGTCTACATCGTCGATGACTCCGCGTCGATCCGCTCGAGGCTCGTGGAGTTGCTCGGCGGCATGGAGCACGTCGCCGTGATCGGCGAGGCGGCGTGCGCGACGGCGGCGGTGGACGGCATTCTCGACAAGCGCCCCGATTCGGTCCTGCTCGACCTGAACCTCAATGGTAGTAGCGGCATGCAGGTTCTGCGGGCGGTGCGCCAGAGGGCGCCGGAAATCGTCTTTGTCGTTTTCACCAACCATTCGGAGCCGCAATACCGGCGCGCCTGCACGCTCGCCGGCGCGGAGTATTTTCTCGACAAGTCCACCGAGTTCAACCGAGTCCGCGAGGTCATTTCGGAAATCGCTCACGCGCGCCATTGAGAAAAGAGAAAAAAATGCAAATTGCCACCGCCCTCTCCTTCCACGCCACAACTCTTAGCCACCTCGCGATCGCGGCTCCTCCCGATGCGCTGAAGACGCGTGCGCGGGGCGCCGTCGAGCGCTGCCCTACTCATTGCTCGACATGCAACCTGCGGGAGGTGTGCCTTCCCTGCGGAATGACCCTCCCCGCCACGCAGCTCCTGGACGACATGGTCTACACGCGCAAGCGGGTAAGGCGCGGCGGGAGTCTCTACCGCTCTGGCAAGGCGTTCGACTCTCTGTACGCGATCCGCAGCGGCTTCTTCAAGAGCAGCGTCATGCTCGAGGACGGCCGCGACCAGGTCACCGGCTTCCACATGGCGGGCGAAGTGCTGGGCATGGACGGCATCGGCGCCGGCAGCCACAGCGCGGACGCGATCGCGCTCGAGGACAGCGAGGTTTGCGTGATTCCCTACGACCACCTCGAGGAGCCGCGACTGCAGCGGCAACTGCACAAGGTGATGAGCCGGGAGCTGGTGCGCGACCAGGGCGTGATGATGCTGCTCGGCACGATGAAGGCGGAAGAGCGCCTCGCCGCCTTCCTGCTCAACCTTTCATCGCGCTTCACGGCGCGCGGCCTCTCGCCGAGCGAGTTCCACCTGCGCATGACGCGCGACGAGATCGGCAGCTACATCGGGCTTTCGCTGGAGACCGTAAGCCGCCTCTTCTCGCGCTTCCAGGATGAGCAGCTCATGACCGTGCAGCAGAAACACATCCGCATCCTCGATGTTCC
>JBKJYC010000061.1:0-3799 GCA_046715885.1 Usitatibacter sp. | reverse complement strand
ACCTCCACCTTCGCGGGCCGCGATTCCTTCGTCGGCCTCAACGGCGGCTGGGGCACGGTGAAGCTCGGCACGTTCGACACGCCCTTCAAGACCTACGGCGACGACATCTCCTTCCTCAGCGTGTCCAGCGGCAACTTCACCTCGACCAGCGAGGTGCTGCGCAAGACCGGTTTCGGCACCAGCAGCTCGTCGAGCTTCCACCTGCGGCGCAACAACTCGGCGATGTACGAATCGCCCGTGCTGGGCGGCTTCAATTTCTCAGTCCTGTACTCCACCGACGAGACGAAGACCGCCACTCGCGACCCGGAAGTGGTTTCAACCGCGGTCGCCTTCGAGCGCGGGCCGATCTACCTCGCGATCGCCTACGAGCGCCACGATGACCTCTTCGGGGGCTCGCGCAACGCCCGCTCGACGCAGTCGAACTTCGCCGACCAGACTGTGAACTCCAAGGACGAGGCGGTGCAATACACCGTCAAGTACAAGCTCGGCAAGCACGAGTTCGAGTTCGACTACAACGACAAGAAGTACTCCGAGAACGCCTCGACGAACGGCCGCTTCCGGGACTACCGGAACAAGGCCTACCTGATCGCCATGGACAACCGCTGGAACAGCAAATGGCGCACGGCGGCGCACTACGTGAAGGGCAGCGCGGGCAGCTGCACGCTCGTGAACGCGGCGTGCTCGACCAACGGCCTCGACATGCAGCAGATTTCGTTCGGTGCGTCGTACAGCTTCACCCGGCGCACGTTCGTGTTCGCGATGTACAGCGAGCTGCGCAACGGCAAGTCCGCGCGCGCCAATTCCACGGACAACCAGACCGTGAGCGTCGGCGAGGACGTCCGCCAGGTGGCGCTGGGCCTTCACCACTCTTTCTAGGGGGAAGCCCCGGATAGGGTTCTCCGCGCAAGCGGACCCTTTCCGGGTGGCACGTGAAGGCCGGTTGGCGGGCGCTGCGGCGCCCGCATTTTTTAGGATCAACGCCCGCGCCAGGCGGGCTGAACGAGGAGAAGGCGATGGCAATGAGGGATGGCGGTGGCGGTTTCGGCCGCGGACGGCGTGAGTTCCATCGACTGGCGCTCGGCGCGCTGCTCGTGCCCTTGGCCGCTCGCGCCCAGCCTCGCGACGGCGATTCGCCGCACAAGGCGTTCTACATGCACCAAGGGGCGGACCGCGAGGCGAAGCTGCTCGAGCGCGCGCGCAAGGAAGGCCAGGTCGCGATCTACACCTCGCTCAACCTCAAGGATTCGGTGCCGATCACCGAGGCGTTCGAAAAGAAGACGGGCGTGAAGTGCCAGCTCTGGCGCGCGAGTTCGGAGAAGGTGCTCCAGCGCTCGATCACTGAGGCACGCGCCGGGCGCCACGCAGCCGATGTCTTCGAGACCAATGGGCCGGAGCTGGAGGCCCTCTATCGCGAGAAGCTCCTCGAGGAATTCCACAGCCCTCACTTCTCCGACCTCCCCCCGGCCGCGTTTCCGAAGCATCGCCACTACGTGGCCGACCGCTTCAATTTCTTCACCCCCGGCTACAACACGAACCTGGTGAAGCCCGACGAGGTTCCAAACACCTGGGAAGACCTGATTCACCCGCGCTTCGCCGGCCGCGTGGGGCTCGAGGCGAGCGACGTCGACTGGTTCGCGGCGATGGTGAAGTCGATGGGCGAGGAAAAGGGGCTCGCCTATTTCCGCAAGCTCGCCGACATGAAGCCGCAGATGCGCACCGGCCACACGCTCATGGCCGAGCTCGTGGCCTCGGGGGAGATCCCGCTGGCCGCCACCCTCTACAACCACAACGTAGAGCGCCTCCTGCTCAAGGGCGCGCCGGTGAAGTGGAAGGCGCTACCCCCCACGTTCGGCCGCCCCAACGCGATCGGCGTCGCGCGCCGCGCGCCGCATCCCGCCGCTGGCTTGCTGTTCACCGATTTCATGCTGTCGAAGCAGGGCCAGACGCTGCTCAAGGAGCGCAACCGCGTTCCCGCCAGCATCTCGGTGGACACGCACCTGAACAAGTTCCCGTTCCAGATGATCGATCCGGTGATCACCCTCGACGAGGCCGATCGCTGGGAGAAGCTCTGGTCGGAGCTCTTCCTGAAGGGCCAGCGGGTCCAGAAGGAAGCCGAGTGACCGATCCCCAAGGAGCCGCCGCGAGGAAAAGGTTCTGGTTCGCAGCGCTGCTCGCCGCCGCCACGGCGCTTCCGGGAATCTCCTCGGCGCAGGTAAAGGCCAACGCCACCGCCGCCGACGTGGCGGCCTACGACGCGCCCGACCGGCTCCAGAGGCTCATCGAGGGCGCGAAGAAGGAAGGCGAGCTCGCCATCTATACGTCGGCGCAGTCCGACGACATGGGGCCGCTCGTCTCCGCCTTCGAGAAGAAGTACGGCATCAAGGCGACTGTCTGGCGCGCAAGCTCCGAGAAGGTGCTGCAGCGCGTGGTGACCGAGGCCCGGGCGAACCGCTTCACCGTGGATGTGGTCGAGACCAACGGGCCCGAGCTCGAATCGATGCATCGCGAGAAGATCCTCCAGGCGGTGAAGTCCCCGCACCTGGCCGACCTCATCGCGCCGGCCATCCGTCCCCACGGCGAGTGGGTCGGCACGCGACTGAACGTCTTCGTGCAGGCGTACAACACCAATCTCGTGAAGAAGGAGGAGCTGCCCAGGACCTGGGAGGACTTGCTGCATCCGCGCTGGAAGGGCCGGCTCGGCATCGAGGCCGAGGACTCCGACTGGCTCGCGGGCGTGCTCGCCGACATGGGCGAGGCCAAGGGCCGGAAGCTCTTCAGGGACATCGTCGCGGCCAACGGGATGTCGGTGCGCAAGGGCCACACGCTGCTCACCCAGCTCGTGGTGTCGGGCGAGGTGCCGTTCGCGCTCACCGTCTACAACTACAAGTCCGAGCAATTCAAGCAGAAGGGCGCGCCGATCGACTGGTTTTCGATCGGCAACGCGATCGCGCGTCCCAATGGCGTGGGCGTAGCGCGCAGGGCGCCACATCCGCATGCCGCGGTCCTGTTCTACGATTTCGAGATCAGCGAGGAAGGGCAGAGAATCCTCGCGGGGCGCGACTTCGTGCCCACCAACAAGAAGGTGGACACGCCGCTCAACAAGATCCCGCTCAAGTTCGTCGATGCGCGCGTGGCACTCGACGAGTACGAGAAGTGGGTGAAGATGTACGAGGAAATCTTCGGGGCGAAAGGGCGCTAGCGCGCCGGGAGGCTTTGGTGGGCAAGGAATCGCACTACAGCAGCAAGAAGGACCGTGTATTCGTCCGTGGCATCCAGGGCGGGTACAGCCTGAAGGAGGAGCTCACGCGGCTGCGCTCGATGCCGCGCGTGATCAAGGGGCGCGAGCTCACCTTCAACGACGGGCCGCAGTCATTCAGCAAGCACTTCATCGAGCCGGTCGACGGGCTCACGCAGACGCTCCATGTCCATCTCGAGGAATATGCTCCAGGCGGGCGCACGCAGAAGCATGGCCACGTGAACGAGGCTGCGTTCTACATCCTCGACGGCGTCGGCTACGAGATCCACGACGGCGTGCGCCACGACTGGAAGGCGGGCGACGTCGCGATCGTGCACATGAACTGCGTGCACCAGCATTTCAACGCCGATCCGGTGAAGCCGGCGCGCGCGCTCGTGATCAAGCCCAAGCCGATGATCATGTTCCTGAACCTGCTGTTCCAGAAGTCGGTGGTCCCGCGCCCCACCGAGCCCACGCCGGAAGGCCGCGGCTTCGTGCCTCGACATCTCGAGGACGACCTCAATCACGCCGGATAGGAAAGGGCGCGCGAGTCCACGGTGACGC
>JBKJYC010000060.1:0-3214 GCA_046715885.1 Usitatibacter sp. | reverse complement strand
GTGCGCAGCATCGTGAAGTAGGGGTCGTTCTCGCGGATGCGCTGCTGCAGGCCCACGCGCAGGCTTTCGCGCGGGTACCAGAGCATGTCGATGGGCAGCCCAACCGAGATGTTGGACTTCATCGTCGAATCGAAGGAGATGAGGACGCACTTGGCGGCTTCCTTCTGCGGGGTGCCGGGCGTGATCACGCGGTCGAGGATGGGCTTGCCGTACTTCGACTCACCGAGCTGGAAGAACGGCGTGTCGTCGCCGGCCTCGATGAAGTTGCCCTGGGAATAGACGTAGAAGAGGCGCTGCGGCTCGCCGCGGATCTGCCCGCCCACGATGAGGCTCGCACCCGCGTCGACGTTGGACTCGCGCAGGTAGGCGCCGTCCTTGCGCTGGATTTCGCGCAGCGCCTCGCCGACGATCTCGGCGGCGTCGTACATCGTCGGTGCCTCCCAGATGCTTTGCACGTCCTCGGGGCAGTCGGGCTGCGCCCGCGCCTTGGCGTTGCGGTCGAGCAGGTTGGTCACGCCCTGCGTGATGGCCAGGTTTCCCGACGAGAGGATCACGATCACCCGGTCGTCGGCCTTCTCGTACACCTTCATCTTCTGGAAGACCGCGACGTGGTCCACGCCCGCGTTGGTGCGCGAGTCCGACGCGAAGATCATCCCGGTTTCCAGCTTGACGGCGACGCAGTAGGTCATGGCCCCATTATTCCACGAGAGTCGGCGCGAAGAAGCTGCGCTGCACGCCGTTGGAAACGACCTGGGTGGATTTGAGGAACTGCGTGAGGTACTCGTGCAATCCGGTCGCGAAGATATCGCTGATCTTCCCGTACTGGAGCGAGGCGAGCAGCAGCCCGGCCCTGCGCAGCGTTTCTTCGGACTGGTCGTTCTTCACGTAGGTGAGCGTCTCGAACGCCTGGCGGATGCAGAAGTGCAGGCTCCTCGGAATGTCGGCGCGCAGGATCAGCAGATCGGCGAGCTTGATCGGCGTGACCACGTCGCGGAACACTTTGCGGTATGCCTCGAACGCCGAGACCGAACGCAGCACCGCGGACCACTGGTAGTAGTCGAGGGCGCCGCCGACCTCCTTCACGCTGGGCAGCAGGATGTGGTACTTCACGTCGAGCAGGCGCGCGGTGTTGTCGGCGCGCTCGAGGTGGGTGCCGAGGCGCGCGAAATGGTAGGCGTCGTCGCGGCGCATGGTGCCGAAAGTGACGCCGCGGAAGAGGTGGCTGCGATCCTTCACCCATTCGAAGAAGGCGGAGATGCCGCGCGACACCAGCTTCTCCTCGTCCATCTGCTGCATCTCCAGCCAGGTCGCATTGAGCACCTCCCACATCTCGGAGGTGATCGAGCCGCGGACGGCTCTCGCGTTCTCGCGCGCCTGGTGGGCACACTCGTAGATCGACGAAGGGTTCTCCGGATCGAGCGCCATGAAGTGCAGCACCTCGCGCGCGCAGACCTCGCTGTGGCGCCCCGTGAAGGGGAAGAGCGTGCCGGTGATGTTGAGTGGCGCGAACCACTCCTGGTCCTGCAGGCGCGGCTCCTTCACCAGCAGCGACATGCGCCAGGTCACGTCGAGCACGCGTGCGGTGTTCTCCGCGCGCTCCACGTAGCGGCTCATCCAGTACAGGTTCGAGGCTACGCGCGAGAGCATCGGTCCAGGGGCCTCATCAGTCGACCACCCAGGTATCCTTCACGCCGCCGCCCTGGGATGAATTGACGACCAGGGAGCCTTCGCGAAGCGCCACGCGCGTGAGCCCGCCGGGCACGAAGCGGGTCATGCGGCCCGTGAGCACGTAGGGTCGCAGGTCGATGTGGCGGTCGGACAGCTCGGTGCCGATGAAGGTGGGGCAAAGCGAGAGGGCGAGCGTGGGCTGCGCGATGAAGCGCTCGGGCGCGTCGAGGATGCGCCGTCGATAGCGCTCGATCTCGTCGCGGGTCGCCGCGGGGCCCACCAGCATCCCGTAGCCGCCGGAGCCCTGCGTTTCCTTGACCACGAGCTCCTCCAGGTGGTCGAGCACGTACTGCAGGTCCTCGGGCTTGCGCAGGAGGTGGGTCGGGACGTTCTTGAGGATCGGCTCCTCGCCCAGGTAGAAGCGCACCATCTCGGGCACGTAGGGATACATCGACTTGTCGTCCGCCACGCCGGTGCCGATGGCATTGGCGAGCGTCACGCGGCCCACTCGATACGCCGCCAGCAGTCCCGGCACGCCCAGCATCGAGTCGGGCCGGAACGCCTCGGGGTCGAGGAAGTCGTCGTCGATGCGCCGGTAGATCACGTCCACGCGCTGCGGCCCCTGCGTGGTGCGCATGAAGACGGTGTTGTTCTGCACGAAGAGGTCCTGGCCCTCGACCAGCTCGATGCCCATCTGCTGGGCGAGGAACGCATGCTCGAAGTACGCGCTGTTGAAGTGGCCCGGGGTGAGCAGGACGATGGTCGGATTCTCGGTGCCCTGGGGGGACAGGTCGCGCAGCGTTTCCAGCAGCAGGTCGGGGTAGTGGTCCACGGGCCGGATGTTCTGCTGGGCGAAGAGCTCGGGGAAGAGCCGCATCATCATCTTGCGGTTCTCGAGCATGTACGAGACGCCCGAGGGCGTGCGCAGGTTGTCCTCGAGCACGTAGTACGTGCCGTCGCCGTTGCGCACGATGTCCACGCCCGCCACGTGCGCGTACACGCCGCCGGGCACGTCCACCCCGATCATCTCCGGGCGGAACTGCGCGTTGTTCTGGATCTGCTCATAGGGGATCACCCCCGCGCCGAGGATCTCCTGGTCGTGGTAGATGTCGTGCAGGAAGCGGTTCAGGGCGTTCACGCGTTGCGCCAGCCCGCGCGAGAGCAGGTCCCAGTCGTCGCCGCGGATCACGTGCGGGACGATGTCGAAGGGAATCAGCCGCTCCGTGCCCGAAGCCTCGCCGTAGACCGCGAAGGTGATGCCCACGCGGTGGAAGAGGAGGTCGGCGGCATGGCGCTTCTGCGCGATGCGCTCGGGCGGCGTGTCGCGCAGCCAGTCGGCGAATGCCGCGTAATGCGGCCGGACCGACCGGTCGCCTTCATACATCTCGTTATAGAGGTCTAGCGGCATGGCGGTGTCGGTAGCTCCCGAAGGAGCATGGCCCGCGCCACGAGGATACTTGCGCCGGGCGCCCGCCGAAAGAGAAAGCCGGCCCCGGTTGCGCCCGGGGCCGGGGGAAGACCGCTGCCGCGGCGCCTAGCGGCGCGC
>JBKJYC010000059.1:0-3403 GCA_046715885.1 Usitatibacter sp. | reverse complement strand
ACTGGATCGAGGAGTACCACTTCGACGGGCTGCGGCTGGACGCCGTGCATGCGATCCGCGACGAATCGAGCCCGCACTTCGTCGCCGAGCTGTGCGCGGCCGTCGCCCGCGGGCCGGGGCGCGACCGCCACGTCCACATCGTGCTCGAGAACGAGCATAACGAGGCGCGCTGGCTGGAGCGCGGGACGGGCGTGGAGCGCCCCGCCACGGCGCAATGGAACGATGATTTCCACCACTGCGTGCACGTGCTGGTCACCGGGGAACGCGAGGGCTACTACGCGGACTACGCGGGCGATCCGGTGGGTCTTCTCGCGCGCACGTTGGCTGAAGGCTTTGCCTACCAGGGTGAAGCTTCCGCGCATCGCAAGGGCGAGGCGCGCGGCGAGCCCTCGTCGCAGCTGCCGTTCATCCGCTTCGTGAACTTCCTCCAGAACCACGACCAGGTCGGCAATCGGGCGCTGGGCGAGCGGCTGGCGCACATCGCCGACCCTGCGGCTTTGAGGCTCGCCACCGCCACGCTTCTTCTCGCGCCCGCGATCCCGATGCTGTTCATGGGCGAGGAATGGGCGTCCGGGAGCCCGTTCCTCTATTTCTGCGACTTCGAGGGCGACCTCGCGCGCGCCGTGCGCGAGGGCCGGCACCGGGAGTTCTCGGCGTTCGGAAGGTTTCGCGACCCGGCGGTGCGCGAGTCGATCCCCGACCCGAACGCGCCGGATACCTTCGCGCGCTCGAAGCTCGACTGGAGCGAGGCGGCCCAACCGCCGCACGACGCGCAGCTCGCGCACTATCGCTCGCTCATCGGGCTGAGGCAGCTGGGGATCATTCCCCATCTCGCAGGCGACGCCCACGGCGTGCGCTGCGACGTGTTCGATGGGCGCGGCATCGCCATCGACTGGACGCTCGGCGATGGCGCCACGCTGCGCATGCGCGCGAACTTCTCGGCGCGGCCGGTCGAAGGCCTACCCGGCGCCCCCGGGGCGCTGCTCTATGAAACCGCGTCCGGCCTGTCGGCCGCCTCCCTTCCCGGTTGGAGCGGGCTGTGGACGATCGCGTGAAAGCCGTGTCGCGGGACGACCGCTTCGAGCGGCACGGCGTGGAGCCGGGCTACCACGACGTGTTCGGCGCGTGGCACGCCACGCCCGACGACGTGCGCCAAGCGCTGGTGGACGCCATGGGGCCCGAGCCCGATGCGCACGCCCACGCGCTGCAGCCGGTGTACGTGCTGCGCCGTTCGCAGCTGGCGAACGGCATCGTGTTCGCCGGCGCCGATCCCGGCGATCTCGCCATCCGCATCGTCGAGGAATGGGGACGCGATCACAGCGGGGCCATCGCCGAGGGACGCATCGCCTTCCCGGCCGGCATTGCCGACGGCTACCACCGGCTCGAGGTGCACCAGCGCGACGAGGTCATCGCGCGGTCCGTGGTCATCGTCGCGCCGGACCATTGCTATCTGCCGCCCGCGCTCGACTCGGCGCGCCTCTGGGGCTGCGCGGTGCAGCTCTACGGCGTGCGCTCGGAGCGCAACGCCGGCATCGGCGACTTCACCGACCTGGGCGCCCTCGTCGATGCCTGGGCACGCCGCGGCGCCGCCGTGATCGGCACCAATCCCCTGCACGCGCTCTCGCTGAAGGCGGTCACCGAGAGTCCCTACAGCCCCGCCAGCCGCCTGATGCTGCACCCGATCTACCTCGACGTGGAGGCGATCGAGGAGTTCGCCGCGGTTTCGGAGTCCGATCCCGGGGCGGTCGCGCGCTATCGGGATGCCGCCGGGCGCCTGCGCGAGGCGGAGTTGGTGGATTACCCCGGGGTCACCGCTGCGAAGCTGGCCCTCCTCGAGCGGCTGCACGCGCATTTTCGCGAGCGGCATGGCGGCAGCGAAGGCGAGCGCGAGCGCGCCTTCGAGGCCTTCCGGCGCCGCAGCGGCGAGGCGTTGCGCCTGCACGCGCTGCACAGCGCGCTCGAGGAAACGTTGGGTGGCGAATGGCAGCAATGGCCGGAACACTTCCGCCATCCCGAAGCCCCGGCCGTGAAGGCCTTCGAGCGCGAGCACCGCGATCGCCTCGGATTCCATGAGTACCTGCAGTGGCAGTGCGACGTTCAGCTGTGCGCGGTCGCGCTGCGCTGCCGCGAGCAGGGCATGACGGTCGGGCTCTACGCGGACCTCGCCGTCTCGATCGCGCGCGGCGGGTCCGAGGCGTGGGCGAACCAGACGGTCTATGCGATCGGCGCCAGCGTCGGTGCGCCCCCCGACGAGTACAACCGCGCGGGCCAGAACTGGGGCCTGCCCCCGATGATCCCGCAGCGGTTGAGGCAGACGGCCTATGCGCCATTCATCGCCACGCTGCGCGCCAACATGGCGCATGCAGGCGCGCTGCGCATCGACCACGTGATGGGCCTGGCGCGCCTCTATTGGGTGCCCGAGGGGCGCGAGGCCGGCGCGGGCGGTTACGTGCGCTATCCGCTGGAAGACCTGCTCGGGGTGCTGGCCCTCGAGAGCCAGCGCCACCGCTGCCTCGTCATCGGCGAAGACCTGGGCACCGTACCCGCCGAGCTCTTCGCCCGGCTTCAGAGCGCCAACATCCTGTCCTACCGCCTGCTGATGTTCGAGCGCGGCAAGGACCAACGCTACAAGCCGCCGGATCAATACCCGCGCAAGGCGCTGGTGGGCTGGTCCACGCACGACCTTCCCCCGCTCGCGCTGTGGTGGAAGAACGCGGATGCGGCGCAGCGCCGCCTGCTGGTGGAGGCACTCGCCGAGGCGGGCGTGCTGCGCAGGACCGCCGACGTGCTTTCGCGGCGCGCGGCTGCCAGCGTGGCGCTCGCGGTGCATGCCTTTCTCGCGCGCGCGCCTTCCGCTCTCTTCCTCATGCAGATGGAAGACGTGCTGGGCGTGGAGGAGCAGGCGAACGTGCCTGGCGGCGTCGGCGGGCAGCCCAACTGGCGGCGCAAGCTGCCCGTGCCGGTGGAATCCCTCGCCGCCGATCCCCGCTTCCGCAAGCACGCGCGCGTGGCGTCGGCCGAGCGCGGAGCCGCGCGCAGCGGCAAGGCGCGGCCGAGCGAGGCGCGCGTCCCGCGGGCGACCTACCGGCTGCAGCTGCACAAGGACTTCACTTTCCGCGACGCGACCAAGCTCGTGCCCTACCTCGCCGCCCTCGGGGTGAGCCACGTGTACTGCTCTCCGTACTTGCGCGCGCGTGCGGGCAGCACCCACGGCTACGACATCGTGGACCACTCCACGCTGAACCCGGAGATCGGGACGCGCTCCGACCTCGATGCCTTCGTGCGCGCATTGCGCTCCCACGACATGGGCCAGGTGATCGACGTCGTACCCAACCACATGGGCGTCATGGGCGCCGACAACGCCTGGTGGATGGACGTGCTCGAGCACGGCCCGGCCTCGCCC
>JBKJYC010000058.1:0-6119 GCA_046715885.1 Usitatibacter sp. | reverse complement strand
GTCCACGCTGCTGGGCCTGTTCGGCACCATCGTCTGCATGATCGAGATCTTCGGCTCGCAGAACCCGGTGTCCGGCGGCAACCCGGCCGCGCTCGCCCGCGGCATCACGGTAGCGCTCTACAACACGCTCTTCGGCATCGGCATCGCCATCCCCGCCGTCATCTTCTACCGCCACTTTCGCCACCGCGTCGACACGTACATCGTCGACATGGAGAGCCAGGCGATCAAGCTGATCGAGATCGTGCACGGCGAGCGCAGGGCATGAACTTCCGGAAGGGCCGGGTGCGCGAAGAGATCGAGATCAACCTGATCCCGTTGATCGACATCCTGATCGTCATCCTGATCTTCCTGTTCCTCACCACCACGTACAGCCGCTTCGCCGAGCTCCAGATCAACCTCCCGGAGGCCGCGGCGGGCAAGGCGGCCGAGGGGCCGGAGATCCTCAACGTCGCCGTGGACTCGCAGGGCAAGTACGCGATCAACGGAGCTGCGACGGCCTTCGGCAGCCCGCAGAGCTTCTCGCAGAAGCTCAAGGAAGCCGCGAAAGGCCGCAAGGACCCGGTCATCGCGATCAGCGCGGACGCGGCCGCCACGCACCAGGCGGTGGTGAACGTGATGGAGAGCGCCCGCCTCGCCGGCTACAACCACATCTCGTTCACCACGCAATCGCGCCGCTAGCGTGACCGCGTGGTTCGAAAGGGAATGGCAGCGCCTCGGGGGCGGCGCGCTGGTCTTCCTCCCGCTGGCGGTGATTTTCTGGGCGGCAAGCGCTTTGCGGCGCGCGGCCTATCGCTCCGGGCTCCTCGAGCCCTGGAAGGCGCCGGTGCCGATCGTGGTGGTCGGCAACATCACGGCGGGCGGCACGGGCAAGACGCCACTCACGATCGCGATCGTCGAATTGCTCAAGGCACGCGGCTTCACGCCCGGCGTCGTGTCGCGCGGCTACGGAAGCATTCCGCCGACGGAGCAGGATCCTTCCGGCGTGGTGCGCGTGTTCCCGGAACGCGCGACGCCCGAGCACTTCGGTGACGAGCCGGTGATGATCGCCCGGCGCTGCCAGGTGCCGGTGTTCATCTCGCCCGACCGGCCCGCGGCCGTGCGCGCGCTGCTGCAGGCGATTCCCGGCATCGACGTGGTGGTGAGCGACGACGGGCTGCAGCACTACGCCCTGGCACGTGACGTGGAGATCGCGGTGGTGGACGGGGAGCTGCGCTTCGGCAACGGGCTGCCGCTCCCCTCGGGGCCGCTGCGCGAGCCCGTGTCCCGGCTGCGCACCGTGGACGCGGTGGTGGTGAACGGGGGCAACTCCGACCTGATTCCCGCGCCGCGCCAGTTCGCGATGCACCTGGGCGAGGAGCGCTTCGTGCGCATCGCCGACCGCGAGGAGCGCGAACCGCGGGAATTCGCGGAGCTGGTGCGCGGGCGCGACGTCGCCGCCATCGCCGGCATCGCCCATCCCGAGCGGTTCTTCTCCCATCTGCGGCGGCTTGGCGTGACGGCGCGCACGCATGCATTTCCCGATCACCACCTCTACCGGCCCGCGGACCTGAAGCTTCCCGGCGCCGAGGCCATCGTCATGACCGAGAAGGATGCCGTAAAATGCGCGGCATTCGCCGACGAGCGATTGTGGTTCCTGCGCATCGCCGCGACCCTCCCGCCGGACTTCGAAGCCTTTCTCGTGGACCGCCTCCATGGATTCAAAGCTCCTTGAGATTCTCGTGTGCCCGGTCTGCAAGGGCCCGCTCGCCTGGAAGAAGGACGCCGGCGAGCTCATCTGCAAGGCCGACCGCCTCGCCTTCCCGGTGAGGGAGGGCATTCCCGTGATGCTCGAAGAGGAAGCGCGCACGCTCGGCCCCGACGAGGAAGCCTGAGCCGTGGCGAAGGACCCGGGCGCCTTCAAGGTCATCATTCCGGCGCGCATGCGCTCGACGCGCCTCCCGGGCAAGATGCTGGCCGACGTGCACGGCAAGCCGCTCGTGGCCTGGGTGGCGGAGCAGGCCGCGCGCAGCGGCGCGGCGCAAGTGGTGATCGCAACGGACCACGCGGACATCGCGAGCGCGGTGGCCGCGCTTGGCTGGCAGGTGTGCACCACGTCGCCCGACCATCCGACCGGCACCGACCGGCTGGCCGAGGCGATCGCGCGGCTGGGCCTGGCCGATGACGAGATCGTGGTGAACCTGCAGGGCGACGAGCCGCTGATCGAGCCGGAGCTGGTGAGGGCCGTGGCCCATGAGCTCGCCCGCCGATCCGAGGCGTCCATCGCCACCGCGGCGCATCCGATCCACGACGCCAGGACCTTCTTCGATCCCAACGTCGTGAAGGTCGTGCTCGACACCGGGGGTTATGCGCAGTATTTCTCGCGCGCGCCCATCCCCTACGCTCGCGACGCCTTCGCGAGCTCACGCGAGCACCTTCCTGCCCAGTTCCCGGCCTACCGCCATATCGGGATCTACGCGTACCGCGTGGCGTTTCTCAGGAAGTATTCCTCCCTCTCGCAGACTCCTGCCGAGAAATTCGAGGCGCTCGAACAGTTGCGCGCCCTCGGTCACGGATACCGGATCGCGGTGGCGACCTGGACCGGGGCGATGGAAGCGGGGGTCGACACCGAAGACGACCTGCAGCGCGTGCGGAAAATTCTGGGAGCAAGGGGACAGACCCCTTAACCGAAAGCAAGGGGGTATGTGCCCTTGCTCCCATGCGATAATCCCGCCCGACTAGAAAAAACGCTTTTGGGGGGATTGGGCCGATGCGCCTGATATTGCTAGGGGGGCCGGGCGCCGGCAAGGGCACCCAGGCGGCGTACATCTGCCAGCGCTACGGGACTCCGCAGATCTCCACGGGTGACATGCTGCGCGCGGCCGTGAAGGCCGGCACGCCGCTGGGCCGCGCCGCCAAGGCGGTGATGGACCGCGGCGACCTCGTCTCCGACGACATCATCATCGGGCTCGTGAAGGAACGCATCCTGCAGCCCGATGCGCAGAAGGGCTTCCTCTTCGACGGCTTCCCGCGCACCCTCCCCCAGGCCGACGCCATGAAGGGCTCGGGCGTGGACCTGGACCACGTGGTGCAGATCCACGTGCCCGACGAGACGATCATCGAGCGCATCGGGGGCCGCCGGGTGCACCTGCCCTCGGGGCGCTCGTATCACGTGAAGCACAACCCTCCGAAGGCCCCCGGGAAGGACGACGCGACCGGCGAGGACCTGGTCCAGCGCGATGACGACCGCGAGGACACGGTGCGCAAGCGCCTGGGCGTGTATCACCAGCAGACGGAGCCGCTGGTCGAGTACTACCGGAAGTGGGCCGCGACTGGCGACCCGAGGGCGCCGAAATACCACTGCATCGATGGCATCGGTGCCGTCGAGGAAGTCCGCGACCGGGTCTTCGCTGCGCTGGACAAAGCGTAGGAAACACAAGGAACACGGGGGACACGGAAAAGCATGGCCAGGAATGCCTTTTACGCGCAGTCGGGGGGAGTGACCGCGGTCATCAACGCGAGCGCCGCGGGCGTGATCGAGACCGCGCGCAAGCATCGCAAGCACATCGGCAAGGTGTACGCGGGCCGCAACGGCATCCTGGGCGCGCTCACGGAAGACTTGATCGACACCGGCAAGGAGACGCCCGCGGCCATCAAGGCCCTCAAGCACACGCCCGGGGGCGCCTTCGGATCCGCGCGCTACAAGTTGAAGTCGATCGAGAAGAACCGCCGCGAGTACGAGCGCCTGGTGGAGGTCTTCCAGGCGCACGACATCGGGTATTTCTTCCTGAACGGCGGCAACGACAGCGCCGACACCTGCCTCAAGGTCTCGCAGATCGCGCAGACGCTGGGCTACCCGCTCATCGCGGTGCACGTCCCCAAGACGGTGGACAACGACCTGCCGATCACCGATTGCTGCCCCGGCTTCGGCTCCGCGGCGAAGTATGTCGCCACCAGCATGCTCGAGGCGGGATTCGACGTGGAGTCGATGGCGCGGACCTCGACCAAGGTCTTCATCCTCGAGGTGATGGGACGTAATGCGGGCTGGATCACCGCGGCCACGGGCCTGGCGCAAACGAAGGCCGGCACCGCGCCCCACCTGCTGCTGTTCCCCGAGATCGCGTTCGACGAGGAGCTCTTCCTCGCCGCCGTGAAGCGCAACGTCGAGCAGTACGGCTATTGCACCGTGGGCGTCTCCGAGGGCGTGCAGGACAAGGATGGCAAGTTCCACGCCGAGTCCGGCCTCAAGGATGCCTTCGGCCACGCGCAGCTGGGTGGGGTGGCCCCGCGCATCGCGGAGCTGGTGCGCGGCAAGCTGGGCCTGAAGCATCACTGGGCCGTCGCCGACTACCTGCAGCGCTCCGCGCGCCACATCGCCTCGAAAACCGACCTCGAGCAGTCCTATGCGGTCGGCAAGGCCGCGGTGGAGTTCGCGGTGAAGGGCCTCACGGGCGTGATGCCCACCATCGTTCGCACTTCCAGCCGTCCCTACCGCTGGAAGATCGGCATGGCGCAGCTCTCGGAGGTGGCGAACGTCGAGAAGAAGATGCCGCGCGACTTCATCACGCCCGACGGCTTCCACATCACCGCGAAGTGCCGTGCCTACCTCGCCCCGCTCATCGCCGGCGAGGCCTTCCCGCCCTTCGAGAACGGACTTCCCCAGTACGTGCGACTGAAGAATGTCGCCGTGAAGAAAAAGACGAAGACCGACTTCGCTCTCTAGGCCACCACCCAAAAAAGCAAGGAGAAGCAAATGCTGCAGAACGCAATCCTCTTGGCGCTCGTTTGCGGCGTCATCGCGCTGCTCTACGGCGCCTGGACCGCCAAGTGGATCATCGCGCAACCGGACGGCAACGACCGGATGCGCGAGATCGCCGCGGCCATCCAGACCGGCGCGAAGGCGTACCTGAACCGCCAGTACAGGACCATCGCGATCGTCGGCGTGGTCCTGCTCGTCGTGATCTGGCTGGTGCCGGGCCTGGGATGGCTCACGGCGCTGGGCTTCGGCATCGGCGCCATCGCCTCGGGCGCGGCGGGCTACATCGGCATGAACGTCTCGGTACGCGCCAACGTGCGTACGGCGGAGGCAGCGCGCCGAGGCATCGGCCCGGCGCTCGACATCGCGTTCAAGGGCGGCGCCGTCACCGGGCTTCTGGTGGTCGGCCTGGGCCTGCTTTCCGTCACCGGCTTCTTCCTGCTGCTGCAGGGCTCGGCCGGACACACCGAGAAGATGAGCGACATCGTGAAGCCGCTGATCGGGCTCGCGTTCGGATCGTCGTTGATCTCGATCTTCGCGCGTCTCGGCGGCGGCATCTTCACCAAGGGGGCGGACGTCGGCGCCGACCTCGTGGGCAAGGTGGAGGCGGGCATCCCCGAGGACGACCCGCGCAACCCGGCGGTCATCGCCGACAACGTGGGCGACAACGTCGGCGACTGCGCCGGCATGGCCGCGGATCTGTTCGAGACCTATGCGGTGACCATCATCGCTACCATGGTGCTGGGCGCGCTGCTGCTCGGCAGCTCGGGCGTGGTCGGCAACGTGGTGGTCTACCCGTTGGCCCTGGGCGCGGTGTCCATCATCGCCTCGATCATCGGCTGCTTCTTCGTGAAGACGAGCGAGGGCGGCAAGATCATGAACGCGCTCTACCGCGGGCTCGCGGTGGCGGCGGTGATCTCGCTCGTCGCCTTCTACTTCGTCACCGATTGGCTGATGAAGGACGTGACGGCGGTCTACCCGACGCTCACCGTGTGGAAGCTCTGGGGCACCTGCGTGGTCGGCATCGTCCTCACCGCGCTGATGGTGATCATCACCGAGTACTACACGGGCACCGACTACGCGCCAGTCAAGCACGTCGCGGAAGCTTCCACGAAGGGCCACGCGACCAACATCATCGCGGGTATCGGCGTGTCGATGCGCTCCACCGCGTGGCCGGTTCTCTCGGTCTGCATCGCGATCTGGGCGGCCTACGCGCTCGCGGGCCTCTACGGCATCGCGATCGCGGCGACCTCCATACTGTCCATGGCCGGCATCATCGTGGCGCTCGACGCCTACGGTCCGATCACCGACAACGCGGGCGGCATCGCGGAGATGGCGGAGCTGCCGAAGGAAGTGCGCAACGTCACCGATCCCCTGGACGCGGTCG
>JBKJYC010000057.1:0-5371 GCA_046715885.1 Usitatibacter sp. | reverse complement strand
TTCATGCGCCATTCGCCTTGCGGCTTCAGCAGCAGATACGTGTCGGTCTGATTGAGCCCCATCGGGTCGAGGCCGATTTCATCCGACCCGGCGCGCGCCACCACGCCGGTGATTTCGGGAATCGCTTTCATGAGGGCTCGATGAATCTTCAGGTCGATCGCAGCGCTTTGCTCCAGGCTGATCGAGGGCAGCTTCTCGATGCCGACGATGAGGTCGCCCTCGTCCATGGTGGGCATGAAGGTCTTGCCGACCTGCGTGTAGACGAGGCCGGCCACGACGAAAAGCGCCACCGCGGCGATGCCCACGACACGCTGCCTGCGAAGCCCCCAACCGAGCATCGGCACGTAGAGCGACAGGAGCTTGCGCGGCAGCCACGGGTCCTCGTGCTCCACCTTGCGCAGGAGGAACGAGGCGAGCACGGGGATGACCGTCAGCGAAAGGACCAGCGAGCCGGCGAGCGCGAAGACGATCGCGAGCGCCACCGGCACGAAGAACTTGCCCTCGAGGTCCTGCAGGGTAAGCAACGGCAGGAAGACGGTGATGATGATCAGGATGCCCGAGGTCACCGGCACGGCGACCTCTCGCACGGCGCGATAGATCACGTGCAGGCGAGGCAGCTTGCCGGCGGCCGGGTCGTGCGCCAGGTGCTGGACGATGTTCTCGACGACGACCACGGAGGCGTCGACCAGCATGCCGATCGCGATCGCCAGGCCGCCAAGGCTCATCAGGTTGGCCGACATCCCGAAGGCGCGCATCAGGATGAAGGTGATGAGCGCGGCGAGCGGCAGCACCAGCGCCACGGTGAGCGCGGCGCGCACGTTACCCAGGAAGAGCCCCAGCAGGATCACGACCAGTACCGTCGCCTCGGCGAGAGCCGTGGATACCGCACCCACGGCCTTCTCGACCAGCGCCGCGCGGTTGTAGAACACCTCGATGCTCACGCCCTTGGGCAGCGTGGGTTTGAGCTCCGCCAGCTTCCTTTCAACACCGGTCACGACCTGCTGCGCGTTGGCGCCGGCGAGGCCGAGCACCAGGCCCTGCACCGCCTCCTCGCGTCCGCTGTGCGTCACGACGCCGTAGCGCGTCATCGTGCCGATCCTCACGTCCGCGAGGCTACCCAGCCGGACGGGTACGCGATCCTTGACCACGACCACCACGGCGCGCAGGTCGTCGAGGCTGGTGATGCTGCCTTCGCTGCGCACCAGCAACACCTCGTCGCCCTCACCGAGGCGCCCCGCGCCGTCGTTGCGGTTGTTGGCGAGCACGGCCTCCTTCAGATGCGCCATGGTGACGCCGCTCGCCGCCATGCGCATCGAGTCGGGTACCACCTCGAACGCACGAACGACGCCGCCGAGCGAATTGACGTCCGCCACCCCCGGTACTGTTCGCAGCGCCGGCCGGATCACCCAGTCGAGCAGGGTGCGGCGCTCGGCAAGGGAGAGGCCCCCGCCCTCGATCGTGAACATGAACATCTCGCCCAGGGGCGTGGTGATCGGCGCCATGCCGCCACTGACGCCGGTCGGCAGGTCGTCGGAGATGCCGGCGAGCCGCTCGCCCACCTGCTGGCGCGCCCAGTAGATGTCGGTGCCGTCCTGGAAATCGATGGTCACGTCCACGAGACCGTATTTGGTGACCGAGCGCAGGATGCGAGTCCTCGGGATACCGAGCATCTCCACCTCGATCGGCACCGCGATGCGGCTCTCGACTTCCTCGGGCGTCATGCCCGGAGCCTTCATGATGACCTTCACCTGCGTGCTGGAAACGTCGGGAAATGCGTCGATAGGCAGTTGCTTGAACGCGTACCATCCCGCGCCCGCCACCACCAGGGTGGCAAGAAGGACGAAGAGCCGCTGCGACAGCGAGAACTGGACGATGCGGTCAAGCATTACTTGCTCCCCTTGTCTTTTTCCTTGTCCTTCTCCTTCTCCTTCGCATCGAGCCACGCGCCCTTCAGCGCGACGATGCCGCTCACCGCGATCTGCTCGCCGGCCTTGAGCGCGCCTTCGATCCGCACGCGCTGTCCTGCGCTCGCCGCGACATTGATCGGCCGGGCCTCGAAGCCTTCGGAAGTGCGCACGAAGACATAACCCTGCGTGCCGTCATGGGCGACGGACGCAAGCGGGACGTCCCAGCCGCTCTGTGACGAGCCGGCCGGTAGCGCCACCGTGACGCTTTCGCCGGCGCGAAGCCCGGCCGCTCCCCCTTCGACGACCGCGCGAACCGTAACGGTCTGGCTTTCCGGCGTCACCGTCGGGCTGAGGCTGGCGACGCGTGCCGTGCCCTCGCGGCCGTGCAGCTTGATTCGCGTTCCGGGCTTCCACCGGGACGCGGCGTCCGCGGGCACCTGGATGTCGAGCAAGAGCTTGTCAGTCTGGGCAATCTGCAACAACGCGGTCGCGGGCTCGACGCGTTGGCCCGGCTTCGCGTCAAGGCGCGTCACCACACCGGAGCGTGGCGCCCGGAGCGTGACGCTTTCCTCGAGCTTGCCGGTGGCGGCGACCCGTTCGACCGTCTCGGCGGACATGCCGCTCAGGCGCAGCGCGGCGCGAGCCTGAGAGAGCGTCGCTTCCGCCTCCCTCAGCGCGGCCTGCGCTTCCTGAGCGCGGCGCTGCGGGACGATTCCCTCGTCGAACAGCGACTGCTCGCGCTTGGCGGCCTGGCGCGCGAGGGTGGCGCGCGAAGCCGTCTGCAGCAACTGCAGCTGTTGCTGCCCGAGCTCGGCGCCCGCGAGGCGCAGCAGCGGCGCGCCTTGGCGCACCGATTGGTTGTGCTGGACCAGAAGCTGCACGACGAGACCCGCGATCGGCGAGCTCACGACCTGTTCGTGCTCGGGCGAGACCACGACTTGCGCGGGGAAGGTCGCCGCGATTTCCTCCGAGCCGCGCTGCAGGGGCGCCACTTGGATCCCGAGCACCTGCTGCTGCTTGTCCGGCACTGCGAAACGCACGGCGGTCTCGGCGGCGGAAGCGCACGCGCAGGCAAAGGCGAGGCCGGCGAACGCCGGGCGTATGGGAAGGAAACGGGTCGTCATTGAGCACTCCGGGTACAACAGGAATCGGCGCACGGCAGATCAACCGTCAAGGACGGCGAAACGCTCAGCGCAAAGGGAATCGATGCATCCGCGCGAAGCGGATGTCAGGCGGGAGGAGTGCTTCGGGGAGGACGGAACGGAGGCTCGCGCGTGGAGTGCGCGATCTGCGGCAGGACGAAATGCGAGCGGATGATCCCGGCATTCACCGCGGGGCGCCATTCGTAGTTGAAGACGGGAACAGGCTGGGCCTGGGCCGTCGCGTGTAGTAGCGCGTGCTCCTCGTCGCTCACCGGCGAGTGGTGCGCGCCCGCGGCGTCGCCATCGCGCCGCGCGGAATCGGCATCCAGGGAGCCGGCGTGCGCCGCCGGATGGGCGTGCTCGAGTTCATGCGTCAGCCGCTCCGCATGGAAGCCCCATGCGCCCGCGCTCGCCAGGAAAACGGTGAGCATCACGAGTGAAACGACCTTCTCGAAAAACGTACGCACGACGGGATTTTAACATTCCCGATGAGTTTGCGGCTCGCCCGTCGGAAACGTCGAAGCCTTCGCTCGCCGTGGAGGGCGAAGCGCTCTACCTCGCGCGCGTCGGCATCTCGATGATCCAGTCGGCCGGCACCGCGAGATTGAGGTTCTGGCCGAACCGGTGATAGTCCCCATTTCGCGCATTGAAATGGGGCCTGTCCCCACCGGGGCGACAGGGGCGGCCGCGGGGGCGTCGAGGGGCGCGGGAGGAGGAATGACGACGGGTGCGGCGGCGGTGGGATCTTCCACGGGCTGCTCGATGCGCGTGATCGACTTCACCGTCATCACCGCTTCGCGCGGCTGGCTCCACTTCATCCACGCCAGCGCTGCAGCGACGAGCACGAAGGGCAACGCCCACTTGATCCAACCGGGGACGCCCTTGCGCGCGGCCGTCGGATCGCGCTCGCGCGACAGCGTCTCGTCGTAGCCCGCTCGCGTCGCCAGGTTCGAGAGCACGCGATAGGCCTCGCTCACATTGTCGATGGTGTCCACGCCTGCGTAGGTGCGGTCCTTGAACTGCGCCGATCGCTCGCGAAATGCGGCGGCGATCTCCACGGAGGAGGCGTCGCGCCCCACGCCCAGCACCTGGTAGTGCGTGCGCTCCACCGGCTACTGCGAGGGCGCCGGTTGGCCGCGGGTGCGCATCTGCGCGAGGGCGCTCGCCGGAACCGCGGCGTTCATGCCGCCGGCCTTGCCCGTGAGCACGCCCACGAGGCGCCCATAGGCGTCGAACAATCCGCCGCCGCTGGCACCGGGCGCGACCGGCATCGAGATCTCGAGGAAGCGCCCATTCGGCGTCGAGCGAATGTTTCTCACGGTGCCTTCCAGGACCGAGAGCTCGTTGCCCTTGTGCTGGCCGATCGCGAACACGGCATCGCCGACCCTGGGCTCCTCGGCGGCCGCCACGAGCGGGACGGTCGAGCGCCTGGCGACGCTCAGGCGGCAGAGGTTCAGGTCCTCGTCGTAGATCGCGAGCGTCGCCGGAACCTGCTCGTTGCCCAGGCGCGTGACGATGGTGGCGCTGGGCGGAAGCGCATGGCACGTGGTGACGATTCCGTCGGGTGCCACCAGGATGCCGCTGCCCACGGCCTGGGGCTTGCCGGACGTGTCGTACGCGACGATGCCGGCGATGGCGTTCGATGCGAGCGCCAGCACCTCGCTCGCACTGTTTTTCTTCGGTGGCGGCGGCGGGGGTGGCGCCTTCGCTTCCTCGGCGGCGAAGCGCTCGGCGGCCTGTTTCGCGCGCTCCGCGGGGCCCTGACGCGTGAGGGCGAATGCGAGGATGAGCACGAGCACGGCCAGCGCGGCAGCCGCGATCCACAACAGGTTTCGGTTTTTTTTCTCGCCGGTTTCGCCTTCGCCCGCTTCGAGGACGAGATCCGGCGCGGGGCGCGTGCGCGCTTCCTCGCGCTCTTCGCGCGTGATGAGGGAGGCGTCGTACGCCTCGCGTTCCTTCGGCTGGCAGAGGATGTGATACGCCTCGCGGACCAGCGCGGCCTCGTTGGGATCCACATCGGCCTTGCGATCGATCTCCGCGAGGCGCCGCTTGTACGCCATGCCGATGTCGATGGCCATGGCATCGCGCGGCACGCCGAGGATGTCGTAGAGCGAGCGCTTTTTCGCCGGGTTCCTGGCCGCCATGGACCCATCATAGATAGAATATCTGCATGAAAACAACCGGCTGGCTTCTGCTTGCCGCCGTTGGTCTGGCGGGGTGCGCGGGTTTCGACCTGCAGGGGCATCGCGGCGCGCGGGGCTTGGCGCCCGAGAACACGCTTCCGGCTTTCGCAAAAGCGCTCGAGGTCGGCGTCGATACGCT